>DASRMJ010000336.1:0-7969 GCA_035647995.1 Thermoleophilia bacterium
CCCCCATTCCAGCTGCGACCCCGCCGGGGGGCGAAACCTCCTCCACGTGGTCCACGAAGAGCCCCACCGGCATGCGTTCCACCACTTCGGCCAATCCTGCGAAGTGATCGGCGTGGGGATGGCTGACCACCAGCACGTCCAGGCGGCTCACCCCAAGTCGTTGGAGGTCACCCAGCAGACCGGATCCGGCCGGGCCGCCGTCGACGAGCACGGAGACCCCGTCAGGCGAGCGCACGAGCAGGGCCGAGCCTTCCCCTACGTCGATCACCCGAGCCTCGCCGACAGTAGGCCAGTCCCGCGCTGCCCACCACACAGTGGCCCGCGAAGCCGCCGCCGAGGTACCCAGCGGCAGCACACCCAGGAGCAACGCTCCCGCAAGACCCGCCATGACCCGCGCCGCCGGATGCAGACTCCCGGCCTTCATCATCCGCGACCCGCGACTCCCCCGATACCGTGCTGCCATCCGCCCGCACAGGAGGGCGCCGCTCACACCCATGATCACGGAGGCGGCATTCGCCCACGTCATCACGGGTGCTTTCGCCATCAGCGTGGAGACGGCCGACACCCAGCCCACGAGGACCCCCGAAACCGTGTTCAGCGCTCCGGAGACACTAAGGCTCAAGAAGCCTGCGGCCACGCTTCCGAAACCGAGTGCCATGATCAGCGGGACCACCGGCACGGCCAGCGGATTCGCGAACACTCCCACGAGGGACACCTGTCCGAACGTGAGCAGGGAGACGGGTGCCGTCCCTATCCCGGCGGCCAACGACACGGCCGCCGCCGTCGCCAGGCCTTCGGGGAGGCGCGCACGGAGACGGGACTCGAGGGGGCGCGTGAGACACAGGAGAGCCGCCACCGCGCTGAACGAGAGCTGGAAGCCGGGCCCGGCCACTGCACCGGGCTCGCGCGCCAGCACCACCACCGCCGCCAGCCCCAGAGCGGACCAGGTGTCGCGTCCGCGGCCCGCGAAACGGGCCGCCAGGACCACGATCACCATGACGGCGGCCCGCGTCACCGAGGGGCCGGCCCCGGTGAGCAGGGCGAAGAGCACCACCACCGCGGACCCGGCCACGGTCCTGCCCCCGGGAGAGACGCGCGCCGCCTGGAGTCCGGCCATGACGAACCCCGCGAGGGCGCCCACGTGTAGTCCGCTGACGGCCAACATGTGCGCGGTGCCCGCGCGTCGGAACGCTTGGAGCATGGTCTCCGGGATGTCCGCCTTGTCGCCCAGGAGGATCCCCTTGAGCATCGAGCCGGTCACAGGGTCGATGCCCACCGACATGTGGCTGCGGGCCCGCCTACGAAGTCCGTCCAACACTCCGGCGAGTCCTGCCCTATGACCGAGCAGTGCGACGCCGGCCGAATCAGCCGACAGGACGACGCCGATGCCCTCCCGCGCCAGCCATGCTCGTTCGTCGAACGCGGATCCCGAGGGGGCCTTGGGCGTTTCGGGTGTCCGGAAGCTGCCGCGTACGCGCAGGACGCTCCCTTCCCGCAGCTCGGGCGATCCGCCCAATCCGGGCCCCGCCCGGGCGATCTCCACGAGTAGACGCTCCCCGCTCCCGACGGGACCAAGGGACACAGCCGCGAACGAAGCGCCCTGACCCCGGGCGCGTGGCTGCTCCGACACCTCGACCACGATCTCGCACCGTTCTCCCACCCGGCCCGCCAGGTCTCCGTGAAGCAGTTCGCCAACGCGGACCGCCCCCCACGAAGCGCCCACCAGCAGCGACAGTACGACCAGCAGGAAGGGCACGCAGTGCCCACAGATACCCGCGCCGGCGCCTCGCCCGCCCGACCGGAACGCCGCGAACCCGAGAAGGCAGAAGACCACCCCGGCGGCGCCCACCAGTGGTGCGGCCGCCGGTTGCGCCAGCCCCGCAAGGGCGAGCCCGCCCGCGGCTGAGAACCACACGCATCGCGACACCCCCGCTCGTCGAACCATCCAGCGGGAGAAACGCTCGAGCGCCGCGGTTACGCTCACGGGACGACGAGATCGCGCAGGTTCTCCAATGTGGCCGGGCCGATTCCCGAGACCTCCTCCAGTTGGTCGACGGAGAGGAACGGACCGTTCTCGACCCTGTACGCGATGATGCGCTGCGCCGTCTTCGGCCCGACGCCAGGCAAGGTGTCGAGCTCCGCTTCGGTGGCGGTGCTGAGTGAGATGGGGCCGACGGGCACGGTGCCGGACTGCCCCGCCCCGCCGGCCGCCGGAGGCACTTGCAGGACGGGACCGGACAGCGTCTCTCCCACCCTCGGCACCCGGATGCACGCACCGTCGGCCACCTCGGCCGCCAAAGGCACTGCCTCCCCGTCGGCCTCCGCAGTCATGCCCCCGGCCATGAGCAACACCTGGAACACGCGCGCCCCGGCCTCCACTTCGTACACCCCGGGGCGCTGCACGGCCCCGGCGACCTGCACGAACAGGGTCGGCGCAGCCGTGGTGGAGGTGGACTCCGGCGGCGTCCCGGTGGGGCCTGCTATGGACCCCGGATCTTCCCAGCCGGTCGGAACGGACACGCCGGGCGCGCCAGGGTCCGCCGTCCAGGTGCCGCCGGGAGCGTGGCCCCCCGCACTCGAAGCACGCATGCTCCAGGCTCCGACAGCCACGACGACAATTGCGGCGACGGCGTACGGGACGATCCTCTTTCGCGACAAGACGGGCATGGCGGCAGAGTAGTCGGCGCGTGGGCCGCCGCGAATGGGACCTTGGGCTCAGACTGGGCTGGGTCCCGCGAATGGGACCTTGGCCTCAGACTGGCTGGGGAGCCGGAGAGGAGCGGAGACGCGACCGGCGGCCCCGCGACCCTCAGGGTGAGGGCTCGGGGTCGCCGGCGACTATGGCATCGTGGATCCTGGGAACCGAGAGGAAGCTCTCGCTGCTAGTAGGCTTCCACCCAGAGTTCGAAGTGGGCCTGAGGATGTTCGCAGGCGGGACAGACCTTGGGCGCGCCGGGACCGGAGTGCACGTATCCGCAGTTGTTGCACTTCCAGCGCACGTCTTCAGAGCGCGAGAACGCGGTTCCGGCTTCCACATTGGCGAGCAACTTGCGGAAGCGCCGCTCGTGGTAGCTCTCGACCTCTGCGATGTTGCGGAAGCGGGCAGCAACCTTCTTGAAGCCCTCGTCCTCAGCCACCTGGGCGAACTCCGGGTAGAGCGTGCCCCACTCCTCCTTCTCGCCCTCGGCGGCGGCCAGCAGGTTCGCAGCCGTTTCGCCGGTGGGGCCCGCCGGATAGGAGGCCGTGAACTCCACCGTGCCCCCTTCGAGGAGCTTGAAGAACACCTTGGCGTGTTCCCTCTCGTTCTCGGCGGTCTCCAGGAAGATGTTGCCTATCTGGACGTAGCCTTCCTTGCGTGCGGCAGCAGAAGCGTACGTGTAGCGGTTGCGGGCCTGAGATTCGCCCGCGAACGCCTTCATCAGGTTCTGCTCCGTCCGTGATCCCTTCAGCTCCATGCGGTTTCCTCCCTTTCGCGCGCCTACTCTTCTTTGGCGCTGGACTTCGCCGGTTCTACCGAGATCTCTCGGCCCTTGAACATGGTCTCGTGCATGCCTTCGATCACCCGGCTCGCAACAGTCTTCCGCACTTCGATGAACGCGAAATTGTGCAGCAGATCGATGCGGCCGATGTCATCTCCGTCGATCTGCGCCGTCTCGCGGACCAGACGCTCGAGCGACTCCCGGTTGACGTGGGCGCGGCGGCCGATGGAGATGAACAACCGCGTCATCTCGTCGGCCCGAGCCCCGCGGCCCTCGTCGTCGGCGCCGGAGGACGGTGCGGAGACGGACACCTTCGGCTCGAAGGGCGGCTCGAGTGCAGTCGCCTGCCCGAGTGCCGGCTCGTCTTGCCCGGCCAGAGCCTTGATGAGCGCCGCGGTGATGTGGCGAAGCTCGTGGTCGTACTCGAGTCTGGACAAAATGGCCTCGAAGTCGGCCAGATCGTTGAGGTCGAGCCCGGCGACCAGTCGCGAAACGCGGTCACGCAGACGCATGGCCCGCAAGATGCGCGCCTCTTGGTCGGGCGCGATCAGCGGACCCTCGCCGGCAGCCGCGGCCTGTTCCGGAGGTGCGGCCCCGGCAGGCACGCCCTCGGGGATCCCGGCGTCCCGCCTCTCTTGGCCCTCCATCTCGATGGCCGCTTCGGCCGCCTGGAGGCGGGCGAGTACATCGGCCCTGCGCGCTTCTTCGGCGCCGAGGCGGGCGGAGACCTGGTCGGCATCCGGCCCCTCGCCGCCCCCATCGCCCTCGCCTTCGAGTGCGGCGGCATGTGCCACGTCCACCCGCTGCTCGTGCTCGATGCGGGATGCCTCCTTGAGCGCCTCGCTCTCGTCGACCCAGCCTATGCGCTTGCGTGCGTCGCGCAACGCGTATCGGAGTTGGTCGCGACCCGCCTCGGTGGTGGGCTCCTCCCGCTGCTGCAGGATCCCGGAGAGTGGCAACTCCTCAGGCTTCTTGCGCGTGCGACGCCGCTTGGGAGCGGGCGCCGCTTCCTCAACGTCGGGGACGGGTGTCTCTTCGACCAGGTCGAGGTCTCCACCCGCTTCGTCGTCGGCGAGACGGGCTCCGCGCCCGACGACGCGATCCGCCTCGGCCACTCGGCGACGGGCCTTCGCATCGCCGCGGGAGGCGCGTCTGCGCTCATCGACCTCGGCCGATGTGGGAAGCTCCCCCTCCTCGATGGTGGCCATCGAGAACTCCTGGATACGCAAGAGATCCCAATACTCGGCCGGCGTCACGAAAGTTATGGCCACCCCGGAGCGACCCATGCGACCGGTGCGGCCGATGCGGTGGACGTACGACTCGGGGTCTTGGGGCACGTGGAAGTTGATGACGTGGGTGACGTGGCTGATGTCGAGGCCGCGGGAGGCGACATCGGTGGCCACCAAGTAGGCGAAGCGTTGGTCGCGGAAGCCCTGCATGATCTGATCGCGCTGCGCTTGGGTGAGGTCCCCGTGGAGTCCCTCGGCGTCGTACCCCCGCGCCTTAAGCTTCCGCGCGAGCCTGTCCACGTTCCGCTTGGTGCGGCAGAAGATGATCGCGCTTGCCCCTTCTTCTTCGAAGTCGAGGAGACGCATGAGGGCGTCGATCTTCTCGTCCTCGGGGACCTCGTAGAATATCTGCTCGGTGCCCTCGAGCGTCAGCGTCTCGGGGACCACCGACACCTTCTCCGGGTCCTTCATGTGCTCACGGGCGATCCGCTCGATGTCGGACGGGATGGTGGCGGAGAACAGGAGGGTCTGCCGCTCCTTCGGACACTGACGGAGGATGCGGCGGATATCTGGGATGAAACCCATATCCAGCATCATGTCCGCTTCGTCGAGCACCAGCATCTTGATCTCGGAAAGGGAGAGAGTCCCCCGCCCCAGGTGATCGAGTATGCGGCCGGGAGTGCCTACGACCACCTGCACGCCTCGCCTGAGTGCCGTGATCTGCCGGTCGATCCGTTGCCCTCCATACACGGGGAGCACCTTGTGCCCGCTGAAGAGGGTGAGTTCGTGCAGCTCCTCGGCGATCTGCACCGCCAACTCGCGGGTCGGAGAAAGGACCAAAGCCTGCACCGCCGGGGAGTCCGCCGGGAGCCGCTCTGCGATGGGGATACCGAAAGCGGCCGTCTTGCCGGTTCCTGTTTGAGCCTGGCCGAGGAGGTCACGGCCCTGCATGATGATCGGGATCGCCTTCTTCTGGATGGGTGTGGCCTCCACGAAGCCCATCTTGTTGATTGCTTCCAACACTGGTCCGCTAAGACCAAAACTCTCGAAATCAGCCATGTGCTGTCACGTTTCCTGGGGTAGACATGATCCGGAAGCCCGGAGGGCCACGGGCTCGATACCAGGGAGACTATAGCCCAAAGAGGCCTTACTCACTCGCGCAGACCCACGACGCGCCGCAGGAAGCTTCGCAGGTAGAGATTGGTCTCGTGTGGATTCTCGAGCATGGGGAAGTGCCCGACGCCCACGAGCGACTTCTGGATGGCTCCCGGGATCCACCACGCGAGCATGTTCGCGATCTCGACGAAGTCGTGCATGTCTTCCTGCCCGGAAAGCACGAAGGTGGGAATCGAGATGTCCGCGAGACGATCGATGTCCGACACCGCCTGCTTCGGATAGCGCGCGGTATCGAGCCACTCGGCTCCCGACCACCCTTCGCACAGCTCCAGCAGGCGCTGGTACACCTCCGGACGCCTGGTCCTGACCCAACTGAAGATGCCGGCCTCCGTCCACGCCTGGTCGAACGCCGCCCGCGGTCCGCTCTGCTGTGCCACTTCGGCTGCGCGGCGCATGGTGGATGTGAACTCGTCGGACCAGGGGAATCCCCGCAGCACGCTGTCGACGAAGAAGAGGGAAGCGACACGTTCGGGATTCTGCAGGCCCGTCTCCATGATCACGCCGCCGCCTCGGGAATGACCCACCAGGTGCGCCTTGTCGATCTCCAGCAGATCGAGCAGCCCCAGCAGTTCTCTTGAGAGATCGGGATAGTCGTAGCCCGTCGGAGGCACCCGGGACGTGCCGCACCCTCTCGCGTCGTAGGTGATCACGCGGAACTCCGCGGCAAGCGGGGCTTGTTCGGCCCAGAGGCCGTGCCCAAGCCCCAAGCCGTGGACGAAGACCACGGGTGGTCCGCTTCCCTCGTCGGTGTAGAAGAGCCCCAGTGCATCATGGAACGGCATGTGTCCTCCCTTACGCCCGCGAGGCGTTCGCTAGAAACTCCGCCGTCGGCTCGCTGAAGCGGTCTCGTTGCCCGGCCGAAGCACCGGCGAAGAAGTGGTCGGCTCCAGGCACGACCACCATGGTGGGGTCGAGGCCGACTCCGCGAAGGAAGGCTTCTACCTCGGCCGGAGGGGCGACGATGTCACGCTCGCCGCACACCGCGATCACCGGTCCACCGTACTCCCCGAAACGATCGAACCAACCGGGCACGAACTCGTCCCACCGCAACGGGAACGCGACCAGGGCGAGCGCCGCGGCTGGCTCGCCGTCGAGCACTGCCAGCGACGCCATCACCGCCCCGAAGGAGTAGCCCGCCAGCGAGACAGGCGCGTCCGCCGGCAGTTCCGCCCTCAGGAAGGCGGTGGCAGCCCTCACGTCACGGAACTCCTCCAGGCCGCTGTAGACGCCGCCGCTGGCTCCGACGCCGCGGAAGTTGAAGCGGAGGGTGGCCAGGCCGTGGGCGCGACAGGCCTTGGCAACATGGTGCACAACGGGCTGATGCAGGGTGCTTCCATGGAGAGGGTGAGGGTGGGCCACCACTACCCCGCCCACCGGCGCGCCACCCTCGGGGAACTCCAGCAGTCCCTCGAGCGACACATCGCCGGGGATCGTGACCTCCCGGCGGGGCACACCTGCCGGAGGTGGCGGAGCAGCAGGTCCGTGGTCCGGGAGTCGGGTCACCGCTACTCCCTCATGTTGACGTACTGCAGCGGGACTCCGAGATCGGCTTCCTTGAGCAGCGCGATGGCGTCCTGCAGGTCGTCGCGCTTCTTCCCGGTGATGCGCACTTCGTCGCCCTGGATCGCGGCCTGCACCTTCAGCTTGGCCTCTTTCACCAGCTTGGCCACCTTCCGCGCAGTCTCGATGTCGATGCCGTTCGCGATCTTGACTTCCTGACGGAGCATGTCACCCCCGGCCCGCTCGGGATCGCCGAACTCGAAGGCCTTGGTGTCGATGCCGCGTTTCACCGCTTTCGCGATCAGAACATCGCGAAGGGCACGAAGCTTCATGTCGTCCTCGGTGAGGAGGCGGATGAGGCTCTCTTTCTTGTCGAGTTCCACCTCCGTCTTCGACCCACGGAAGTCGTAGCGGGCAGTCACTTCCTTCTTGAGCATGTTGACCGTGTTGTCCATCTCCTGCATGTCCACGCGGCTGACGACGTCGAAAGACGGCATGACTCCTCACTCTCCTCGGGTGCCCCGCCGGTGCTTCGGCGGCGCCAGGTGATCCTCTCTCGATATTACCAGGCCCCCCGCGGCGGGC
>DASRMJ010000337.1:0-18801 GCA_035647995.1 Thermoleophilia bacterium
AGCCCCATGGCCGCCGAAAGATCGGCCGAGCATGGCTTCACCCCCCCTCCCAGGACCACGGGATCTGCCGCAACGTCAACGCTTCGGCGACGTGCCCGCTTCCCACATCGAGAGACGCGTCAAGGTCTGCGAGAGTGCGGGCGACCGCAAGTGTGCGCACGAAGCCGCGGCCCCCGAGGAGACCTCTAGCCAAGGCACCTCTGACCAAGCGCCGCGCATCTCGGTCGAGCCGGCTCTCCGCTTCGAGTCGCAGAGGATGTTCCCTCGACGCGACAGGCGAAGGGTCTTCCCCCGCAGCCGATGATTGCGGAGGGCCATCGTGAGCCGTGGCCGTTCCAACACTCGCGCCGTGCGGTTCCGCACCGACGCGCTCTCGTCGGAAGGACTGAGCAGCTATGACTCGAGCCCGTACCGTCGCCGAGTTCTCCGGCGGCGACGGCATGGAGTCCAAGTCCTCCCGGGTGAGCGGCTCGACTTCCACGAACACGTCGATGCGATCCAAGAGCGGCCCGCTGAGTCGCCCCGAGTAGCGGGCGATCTGCTCGGCCGTGCAGCGACACTCGCGCTCCGGGTGGCCTGAGTAGCCGCACGGGCACGGGTTCATGGCTGCAACGAGGGCGAAGCGGGCAGGAAGACGGATGCTGCCCCCGGCTCGGCTGATGGTGACGTCGCCCTCCTCGAGGGGTTGCCGTAGCGACTCGAGGACGTCCCGGGCGAACTCCGGAAGTTCGTCCAGGAAGAGCACCCCCCTGTGTGCGAGACTCGCCTCCCCCGGACCGGGCGAGGCGCCACCGCCGATCACCGCAGCCCGAGACGCCGAGTGGTGCGGTGATCGGAACGGTCTGGTCTGGACGAGGCCGAGTTCCGGCCGATGGAGTCCGGCGACGCTCCATATGCGCGTCACTTCCAGGGACTCCTCGCGCGACAGCGGCGCCAGGATGGACGGGACTCTTCTGGCCAGCATGGTCTTGCCCGCGCCCGGCGTGCCCACCAGGAGAGCGTGATGTCCTCCTGCCGCGGCTATCTCAAGCGCCCGCCGGGCCCGGGCGTGACCTACCACGTCGATGAGGTCCGGGCACTGGGACATCGGCGGTGCCGACCTGTTCCGACGGGCCACCCAGCGCCTCCCTCTCTCGCACAGCCTCGCCGCACATCGTGGATCGCGTAGAGCCAAGACCGCTTCGCGAAGACTAGCCACGCCTATGAACCCTATCCCCTCGACCGCCCACACCTCGGGCAGAGCCGCCACCGGCACCAGCAGGACATCCCTGCCGTCGTCTCGCGCCGCCTCGGCCACCGGCAACATGCCCTTTACGGGCCGGACTCCGCCGTCGAGCGCAAGTTCGCCCACCGCCCCGGCGCGCTTCAGAGTATCGACCGGCAGATGCCCCGAAGCAGCAAGCACCGCCAGGGCGATGGGTAGGTCGAAGCCTGGGCTCTCCTTCCGCACGTCGGCGGGCGAGAGATTCACCGTGATCCGCTGAGTCGGAAGTGGCAGGCCGCTGCTGCTGGCGCCGGAGCGAACGCGCTCCCGCGCCTCCCGCACAGCAGCACCCGGAAGCCCGACGACAGTCATGCCGGGAAGCCCGGGCCGCACGTGCGCCTCCACGCGAACGGGGACGGCCGCGGTGCCTACGACCGCATACCCCCACGCCTGAGCCATGCCCACGTCGGCGTCTCAGCGCCCGGGGCCGAGTACGTCCCGCAGGTGGGCCAGGCTCCTCAACGATCCATCGTCTTCGAGCATCACCACGACGACGTCGAACCTGACGTTCCGGGTCACCCGCCCTCGCTCGGCCATCCACCAGGCGGCCGCCGCCCGCAATCTGCGTTCCTTCCGCGGACCGATCGATTCGAGAGCCTCGCCGAAGTATGAGCCCGAGCGCGCCTTGACCTCCACGATCACCAAGGTGGCGTCGTCGCGGCAGACAAGGTCTATCTCGCCCACGGGTGTGCGATGGTTGCGGGCAACCAGTTCCCAGCCGCGTGACACAAGGTACTCACCCGCCGCATCTTCGGCGTTTCTTCCTCGCTCGACTGCCGTCATCGCCACCGCCGTCTCCTTCCCTCGCCGTCACGCTTCCGCCCCTGGAGCACGGAATCGACGATAGCGGCGTTAAGGGCCGTACGGCATCGGCCCTTAGTCGGAGATGGGCGTCCCGCTGAAGAGGGCGAGCTGTGGAAACCCGACGCCGGCGAAGCTGTGCCGGTGGATCTCGCAGGGTCCGAGTTCTCTGAGAGCGGCACGGTGGGCCTGGGTCCCGTACCCCACGTGCTGGAGGAATCCGTAGCCGGGGTACGTCTCGTTGAGGCGGGCCATGAGTCGATCCCGAGTCACCTTTGCGATCACCGACGCCGCAGCCACCGACGCACTCTTCGCGTCACCCCGGATCAACTGTGTCGCCCGCAGGCGCTCATCATCCAACGCGAACCCATCCACGAAGGCGATGTCATAGTGGTTGTCAAGCCGGTAGAGAGCGGTCTTCAACGCCTCCAGATTGCACCGGTGCAGACCGACCCGGTCGATGGTGACGGGAGACACCGCGACGATGACCACCTCCGACGCGGCGACAAGGATGCGAGGATAGAGAGACTCCCTGGCTTCACGGCTGAGGACCTTCGAGTCGGTCAGACCTCTGAGCACACCGGCCAGAGGTCTACGGTAGTCGAGGCTGACCGCCGCGACCATCAAGGGGCCCGCCAGACACCCTCTCCCGGCCTCGTCGACCCCTGCGACGACCCGCGCTCCACGCTCAAGCAGAGCGAGCCTGCGGCGATCGAAGCCGAACGGATCACGAAGCGGCTTGTGCGTGCGTCCGCTCAGAGTGCGGTCACCTGCACATGCGCCTTCTACAACCAGCCGATCTTCCCGGGCGGCCAGTAGATGACGAAGCCCTTGCCGAGGATGCTCTCCAACTTGACCGGTCCGAACACCCTCGAGTCGCTGCTCCGGTTGCGGTTGTCCCCCATGGCGAAGACGTAGCCTTCCGGCACCGTCTCCGAAGGGAACACGCCTTCGATGTTCCGTTCGTTCAAATACGGCTCGTCTTGGGCGACGCCGTTGACGAAGAGCAATCCGCCTTTGACCTCCACCGTGTCGCCTCCGACAGCGACCACACGCTTGATGTAGTCCTGCTCGGGCGCCGTGGGCGGGTGGAAGACGATGACGTCGCCCGGTTTCGGGTCGTTGAAGCGGTACACGAAGCGATTCACCAGCACGCGGTCGCCCTTGACCAAGGTGGGCTCCATCGACTCCGACGGGATGTAGAAGGGCTTGACGACGAACTGCTGGATGAGGAGCGCCAACACGAAGGCCGCGCCCACGATGAACACGACCTCCAGCAGCGAACCTAGTAGTGACGATCCCGCCTGGTCACCAGACGGAAGTCTGCGCAGCCGCTTCAGCATCACGCGGGCCCGGCTAGACCCGCTTCTCCTTGACTCGGGCCTTCTTGCCGATCTTGTCGCGGAGGTAGTAGAGCTTGGCCCGGTGCACGTCGCCGATGGCCAAGACCTCGAGCTTATCGATCTTGGGCGAGTGCACGGGGAAGGTACGCTCGACTCCCACGCCGAACGACTGCTTGCGCACCGTGAAGGTCTCGCGGACGCCTTCGCCCTGGCGCTTGATGCAGATGCCCTGGAACACCTGGATCCGCTCGCGCACACCCTCGATGACCTTGAAGTGCACCTTCACCGTGTCCCCGGCCTTGAAGCGGGGAACGTCGTCTCGTAGTTGTTGCTGCTCCAACGCTTGAATAATGACACTCATCTCAGTTTCCTTCTGATGCGTTCATGACGCGTTTTCCGGATGGCCGTCGAATGAAGACAGCGAAACTTACTCCATAGCCCGGCCGAATTCAACCTCTGCGGCGGTGCGCGGGGTCCTCTGTCGTTCCGTCCACGCGGGCCAGCGCGAAGGTCGGGCCCGCTCTCTTCGCCACCGATCGATGGCCGCATGATTGCCGCCTACCAGTATCTCGGGCACCTCGCTGCCCATGAACTGCCGTGGCCTGGTGTACTGAGGGTACTCGCCGGCGCCGCCCAATCCCTCACTGAACGACTCTTCCGCGAGGCTCTCTTCGTTGCCGAGCACGCCGGGGATCTTCCTGACCACGGCCTCCACGACAGCGAAGGCGGCCACTTCGCCGCCGGCGAGCACGTACGGTCCAACGGACACCTCAGCGGATGCGAACAACTCGCCCACACGCGCATCGAAGCCCTCGTAGCGCCCACACAACAGGACCAGATCACGGCAGTCGCGGGCCAGCGCGGCCGCGGTGGGGTCGTCGAAGGGCTCTCCCGCCGGCGCGAGCAGCACCACGTCGCGCTCCTCCTGCACCCGATGCGCCTCCACACCGAAGACCCCGGTCAAAGCCGCAGCCATGACATCCACGCGGATGACCATCCCGGGACCTCCGCCGTATGGGGTGTCGTCCACCTGCCGATGGTTGAGCGGAGTGTAGTCGCGGATGTTGTGGATCCTGACGTCGACGCACCCTCGCGAGAGCGCGTCGGCAATGGGATGCTGGTGCAGGAACCACCCGAAGGCCTCCGGGACCAGCGTCAGGATGTCGATGCGCTTCATGAGGCGATGCCTTTCGTGGCTGCTGCGGCCCACCGGCCCGCCGCTATCCGCGGGGGACGCGCTTCGAGTCGGTGTCAATCGTCGTCCGCGGGCCTAAGGCGCTCCACATCGACCGTGACGTAGCCCGACTCCACTTCTACCACGGGGACGAACTCATGTATGAACGGAGCCAGCATCTCGCCGCCGGAGCTGAGTTCGATGGCGAGGAGGTCGTGAGCCGGGCTCTCCAACACCTCCCTGACCACGCCTACCACAGTGCCGTCGAGCGACCTCGCCTCCAAGCCCTCGAGCTCGAACGAGTAGAACTCGCCGTCTTCGAGCGCAGGAAGTTCCGACAGCGGGACCTGCAGCACCCAACCGCGGAAGCCCTCTGCTTGAGTGCGATCATCTACTCCCGCGAACTTCACGATGGGCGAATCCGCCGTACCCTTGATGGACTCGATCTCCAAGGTGACGCGTCCGGACTCCGCCTGGCGGAGTCCGGGGCGACTCGGGACTCCGTGCAGCACGGCCCCTTTGACAAACCTGTCCGGGTTGTCGGTGCTCAACGTGACGCGCACATCGCCGCGCACCCCGTGCGCGCGCGATATGCGGCCGACCTCTATCCACTCGGGAAGAGACATGTCGTGCGTCGGGCCGGCGGAAGACCGCCTAGTCGACGATCTCCACGATGGCGCGCTTGCCGTTCTTCACGGCGCTCGCCTTGACAACCGTCCTCAGCGCGCGAGCGATGCGCCCCTGCTTGCCGATGACCTTGCCTATGTCCTCCCTCGCCACGTTCAACTCCAGGACCACAGTGGTCTCGGTCTCGGTAGACTCCACCCTGACTTCGTCGGGGCTATCGACCAGCGCCTTGGCGAGGTACTCCAACAGGTTCTTCAGCTCGACTTCCATCTGTCGCCCCCCTTGCTCCCGCGGTCTGGACTCAACTGTCAACTCCGACCCACCGCCGCGTGCCACGCCCCCGTGCAGGCACTACGAAGGCTACAGGATGCCTTTGATCTCCAGCAGTTTGCGTACCGCCCCGGAAGGTTGTGCGCCCTTCGAAAGCCAATCCTTGGCCCGGTCCGCATCCACCTCTACCGTGGAAGGTTCGGTTTGCGGATTGTAGGTACCGATGTTCTCGATGAACCGCCCGTCGCGCGGAGCGCGAGAGTCGGCCACCACGATGCGGTACATAGGATGCTTCTTGCTGCCCCTGCGGGTCAGTCTGATCGCCGTCGCCATAAGTCACCTCCTCTGTCTGATACTCAAGTCTGTACGCATGTAGGACGCCCCGGCGTCACATGCCCAATGTCTGGAACGGGTTCTTCGGCATCTTCCCGGAGCCCAACTGCTTCATCATCTTCTGCATCTGCTTGAACTGATTCAGTAGTTGGTTCACGGCCTGGATGTCATTGCCCGAGCCACTCGCGATCCGACGGCGTCTGCCTCCGTTGATGGTCTCCGGATGCCGTCGCTCCTCCAAAGTCATCGAGTGAATGATAGCCTGAATCCGGTCGAAGGCGGTGTCATCCACCTGCAGGCCCTTCAGTTTGCCCGCGGACAGGCCCGGAATCATACCAAGAATACTCTGAAGCGATCCCATCTTCCGAACCTGCTCCAGCTGTTCCAGGAAGTCCTCGAACGTGAACTGACTCTTTCGCAGGCGCTTCTCCAGTTCGCGCGCCTTCTTCTCGTCGACCGCAGCCTCGGCCCGCTCCACGAGCGAGAGCACATCGCCCATGCCCAGGATGCGCGAAGCCATGCGATCGGGGTGGAAGTAGTCGAAACTGTCGAGCTTCTCGCCGGTGCTCGCGAACTTGATCGGCCGACCGGTGACCGCTCTCACCGAGAGAGCGGCGCCGCCGCGGGCGTCCCCGTCGAGCTTGGTGAGGATCACTCCGTCGAACTGGACCTTCTCCTGGAACTGCTGTGCCACGTTCACCGCGTCCTGGCCCGTCATCGCGTCCAAGACCAAGAGGATGTTGTGAGGCTTCACCCTCGAACGTATCCCGACCAGTTCATCCATGAGGCGTTCATCGATGTGGAGACGCCCCGCGGTGTCGATGATCACGACGTCGCGACCGCTTTCGCGGGCCCACTTGAGGCCGTTCACGGCAATATCCACCGGATCGGAGGTGGTGCCTTCGTCGTACACCGGGACGCCCAGCTGTTCACCCAGGATCTTCAGCTGCTCCACGGCGGCCGGACGATAGACGTCTCCCGCCACCAGAGCGGGGCTCTTGCCTTGCTTGGAGAGGAACGCGGCCAGCTTGCCGCAGGCGGTCGTCTTTCCCGACCCCTGCAGCCCCACCATCATCACCACCGTTGGAGGACGCGGCGAGAAGGTCAGCCTGGTGGAGGTGGATCCCATCAGTGTGGTGAGCTCGTCACTGACGATCTTGACGAACTGGTGGGCGGGAGTGAGGCTTTCGAGCACCTCAGCCCCAAGAGCGCGTTCCTTCACGCGGGAGACGAAGTCCTTGACCACCTTGAAGTTGACGTCGGCCTCGAGTAGCGCCAACCTGATCTCTCGGGCCGCCCGCTCGACATCCTTCTCACTGAGCTTGCCCTGCCCCTTCAGCCCGTCAAGGGCCCCTTGGAGCTTATCCGACAACGAATCGAACATATCTTCCTCGGTCGTGGACCACAATGCGCGGTCCCGCCGGACGTGCGCTTTCGGAGGGTCGAGTTCGAACGAGATGACCCCGCCCGGCGAGCCGCTGGAGGCGGAGTTTACCGCCCACGGATACGGGCGTCAAACCGGTGCCGGCGGTGGGAGTCGCACAGGTTGCGTGTCCGATGCGTGGATTCACGCTCTGCCGCGCAGAAGCTCGTCGCCGAAGAGCGCCTCGGTGAAGCCGGCGGCGTCGAAAGGTTGGAGGGCGTCCATCGTCTCGCCCACCCCGATGAGTTTGATCGGCACGTCCAGTTCGTGCGAGATGGCCAGCGCGATGCCCCCCTTGGCCGTGCCGTCCATCTTGGTGAGAACGACGCCGCTCACGTCGATAACTTCTTTGAAGAGGCGAGCCTGGATCAGGCCGTTCTGCCCGGTCGTGGCATCGATGGTGAGAAGCGTCTCGTGCGGCGCGTCGGGCACCTGCTTCTTCACCACACGCACGACCTTCTCGAGCTCGCGCATCAGGTTGACCTGCGTATGCAGCCGTCCGGCCGTGTCGATGATCACCACATCGACGCCTCGGGCCTTGGCCGCCTCGATGCCGTCATAGGCCACGGCGCCCGGGTCTCCGCCTTTGTCGTGCCGCACGACCTCGCATCCCACGCGCCGGCCCCACTCCACGAGTTGCTCGGCGGCCGCCGCGCGAAAGGTGTCTCCCGCCACCAGCAGTGGTTCCTTCCCCAGCTCCTTGAGATGCCAGGCGATCTTGCCGATGGTGGTGGTCTTGCCGGTGCCGTTCACCCCCGCCATCAGCAGGACCGCGGGCTGAGCCGAGACGTCGATGCGCGTGTCCCCCGAGCAGAAGTGCTCCGCGGAGATGCGTCTCAATTCCGCCAACAATCGAGCGCCGTCGGGGATGCCACCGGCCTCCGCCGTCTCCTCCAGCCTGCGGACGATGGATATGGTGGTGTCGACCCCCACGTCGGCATAGATGAGGGCCTCTTCGATACGCTCCCAGAGATCCTCGTCGAAGCGGTCGGTGATGATGGCCGAGAACTGCTGTTGCAGCGCCTGCCGGCTCTTGATGAGCCCTTCGCGCAGCTGCCGGAACCAGCCCCGCTTCCTCTCGAGCTTGGCATCCGGGGGGCCGACCGTGGCCCGCGCGTCAACGCCGATGAACACCTCGGACCAGTTGTACGACACCGAACCTCCTCAGCAGGACGCGCTCACACGTCAGGGGATGATAGCAGAGCCCCCGTTCCGTTCAGCGGCCCCAGCCGGGGGTCAGGCTCGCTCCGCGACGGGACCTTCGGCCCCGAGACGCCTCGAGAGCACCCGGGACGTCCCGTCGGTGTCCATCGCCACCCCATAGAGCCGGTCGGCGATCTCCATACTCCGACGCTGGTGGGTGATGACGATGAACTGTGTGCGTTGTTGGTAACGCCTCACCAGTGAGAGGAACCGGCCCAGGTTCAGATCATCCAGTGCCGCTTCCACCTCGTCCAGGACGTAGAACGGACACGGGCGGGCCAGAAAGAGCGCGAAGAGGAAGGCGATCGCCGCCAGCGCCTTCTCGCCGCCGCTCAGCAGATTCATGCTGCGAGGCGTCTTGCGAGGCGGCTTGATCTCAAGCACGATGCCGGGACCGGGAGCCGAAGCCGTCTCGCCTTCGAGACCGGGGTCGTCCTCCCCGTCAGGCGAATCTTGGCCGGGCTCCGCCTCCGCGAGCCGCAGCACCCCCTTGCCTCCCGGGAAAAGGATCTGCACCATCTCCTCGAAGTGCTTGCGGGTAGCCTCGAACACCTCGGTGAAGGTGGTCTCGATGTGCTGGTCAAGGTCGCGGATCACCGCCCGCAGTTCTGTCAGCGAGGCCTCCAGATCCCGGCGCTGGTCGAAGAGGAAGCCGGCACGCTCCTCCATCTCGCGGAACTCCTGCTCGGCCAGCGGATTCACCGGCCCGATACGTTCTCTCTTCCGTTCCGCTCGATCCAACGCCACGAGCACTTCGTCCGCGTGGAGACCTGCCACGGAGGCCGCGTCCACGTCCCTCGGCGAGAGATGCTTGCGCCGTAGCTCGTCGAGTTCCCGCCTGCGCTCCGCCGCCTGCTCTTCCAGGTGGGCCATGGCCACCTGCACCCGCACCAACTCCTCGTTCAGGTCGGACGCGCCCCTCTGCAAATCGGACTCCCTCCGACCCTGATCCTTCAAGGCGTCGCCGAAGTCGTCGGTGGTGGCTCGGGACCGCGCCAGACTCGTCTCGAGAGAGGACAGCTCGCCCTCGAGCGCACGGACCAGGGGCGTCGCGACCTGGGCCAAGCTCCGCAAGGCGGGTAGGTAGCTCTCCAGCGCCGACTCCCTTTGCCGCGCCAGCGTCAGCGAACGCGCCGCGAGCCGCGCGTGATCTCGGGCCCGGGTGCGCTCCTCCTCCCGCGCGCGCTCCCTCTCCCTCAGGCGGACGGTGAGCAGGGACGCCTGCGACCGCTTCCCTTCGAGCACGGCCACGTCGTCGCGGATCGCCTCTCGCTTCTCCTTGGCGGCGCGCAAGGCGGCACGTGAGACATCCAGGCCCGTGCCGATCTGGTGGAGTCGCGCTTCGACAGAGGCCAAGCCCTCCTGCAGTTCGCGCGCCAAGTCTGCGTCGCGGGCTCGTCGCTCGTCAGCTTCAACCGCCTCCGCCTCGGCTTCGTCGGACCGCCTGCTCCACAGCGTCACCTCGTCGGCCAGAGAGTCCCGACCCGCCCGAGCTTCGCGAACCCGCTCTGCGACGGCCGCCGCAGCCTGCTCGCCGGCGGCGGAACCCTTCATGCACCGGTCGGCCTCGAGCAGCGCTGCGTCGCTCTCGACCTGGAGAGCGGTCTGTGCGGCGCGCACGACCTCCAACTCGGCCCTCACCGCCAACAGCGCCTCGGCGACCGCCTCTCCCCGGCGCGCGCCGTGGAGTCGCCCATGCCACAACTCGCCCTCAGCGGTCACCGCTCGATCGCCGAACGACGAAGACGGGACGTCGTCCCGTGCGACCAACCGCGTCGGCGGCAGGATGGCCTTGAGCGCCCGAACCACGCCCTCCGGCCCGTCTATGACGTCCCAGATGTCTACGCCGCCGGTCCGGGCATCCGGCGCGGCGGGCGCAGCCGGGGCTTGCGCCTTGCCGCCGTCAGGGTCGCTGCGCGGCTCCCCTGCGGGCCAGAGAATCTCCACCAGACCTTCGCCGCTCCGAAGCAACTCGGCATCCGTTCCCCCGGAGACGACCACAGCCGACGCCAATGGGCCGAGCGCGGCCGCGACGGCGCGCTCGTATCCCGCCCGCACGCGCAACGCCTCCACTACCAGGACGGCGCCCGACTCTGATTCCAGGAGCGCACGGGCCGCGGGCGGCGTGCCCTCTCTCCTCGACGCCACCTCTTCCAAGACAGTCACCCGAGACGTGGCCGCCGACAGGCGCTCAGCCAGCGACCGGGCGAGAACACGGGCCTGGTCGGCCTCCATCTGGAGGGCGGCCGCACCCCTGCGGGCGACGGAGACCTCCTCCTCGAGCCCCGCCAGGGTCACTTCGGCCGCCGCCACCATCCCGGCCCGCTCGCGAGACGTGTTCCTGACCTCGTCAAGCCGACGGGCGGCTACGCGGACGGCCTCGGCCAACTCCTCAGCCCGACGGGTTCTGCCCGCCATCTCCCGAACAAGGAAGTCCTTCTCCTGTAGGGCCCGAGCCCTCTCGGCCTCGAGCCCGAACACCTCGTCCCTGAGGACGTCCTCGTCCCGCGCCACTGCCTCAAGCGACGGGCGCATCTCCTCCAGCCTAGCCGCTAGCGACTCGGCCGCCGAGACGACCAGGTTCAGGCGGCCGGCCGCCTGAGCAGGCCCGTCACCGAGCGCGTCGACGCGGGCGCGCGCCACACCATCCTCCTCCGCCGCGATAGCAGCCCGACGACGCGCCCGCGCCAGTTCCGCTTCCATACGAGCCACTCGCTGGTCGAGCGACGCCCCGCGGGACCTCACGCGGTCGACGTCCGCAGCAGCCTGATGGTAGACGGCGCTCAGAGCCTCGCGTTCACGCAAGGCGGTCGTGAAACGCTCCTCCTCACGTGTACGCTCGTCTCGGAGGGCGGCGAGCGACGCCTCCGTCTCGGCGCGTCGAGCCGAGACCTCGTCGAAGGTGCTCCGTTCCGTTTCGATACGGCCCTCGAGCCCGACCAGCGCGAGCAGGGCGCCTTGGGCGCGCAGTCGCGCCACTTCTTCCGATGCTTCCGCGTAGCGTTCCGCAGCCGAGACCTGCTGCTTCAGCGGCCTCAGCGCGGCGCGCACCTCCCGCTCCACGTCGCTGACGCGAAGCAGATTCGTCCTGACCTTCTCGAGCTTGGCCAGCGCCCGGTCACGGCGCTTCTTGTAGCGCCCGAGGCCCACGCCGCCGACGAGATCCTCCACGTCGACCAGTCTGCTCGCCGCCCCGTTGATCCGGTACTTCGACGTGCCGTCCCTCGTCACGCGCCGGCTGATCTCGACTTCAGCGAAATCGAGGGGGAAGACCCCTTTGGCATTGTCGAACACCAGGGAGACCTCGGCCACGGCCGCGGGACGCTGCCCATCAGACCCGGAGAAGATGACGTCCTGCATGGAACGCGCTCGGATCGTGGTGGGACTCTGCTCTCCCAGGGCCCACAGAACGGCGTCGGCGACATTGCTCTTTCCGCTCCCGTTCGGGCCGATGATCACCGACACGCCCTGCTCGAAGACGAGCTCGGTGGGCCGTGCAAACGTCTTGAAGCCCTTCATGCGGATGCGGCTGAGGAAGGTCAACGGTCCGCCGCCTCGTCCCCCGCGTGCGACCTCGAACGATCGACCCCGTTGTCGGGAGCGTCCTGAGGAAGGACCCCCAGGGCCACCAGTGCCTCCCGGGCAGCCTCCTGCTCACTCTTCTTGATACTGCGCCCACGACCTCGCCCCAAGGCCTCCCCAGCAACAGTCACAACGGTCGTGAACAACCGGTCGTGCGGCGGGCCCTCTTCACCCACCACCGCGTACGAGGCTGCGGCGCTCCCTGCAGCGGCAAGATGCTCCTGCAAAGTGGTCTTGAAGTCCATGTGACCGCTGACGGCGAAGGTCACCTGGTCGAAGAACGCGTCGATGACCGCCGCCATGGTCGCCGGAAACCCGTGCGCCAAGAAACAGGCCCCGATGAGCGCCTCCAGCAGGTTGCCCATCGCTGCGGGAGCCATCGCGACCTCCGCCCGCTGGTCGGCCCCCGCCGGGGCGCAGGTCATCACAAGGTCGCCGAAACCCAGGCGGCGGGACACCGTCTCACAGCTCTCACGACTGACCGCGAAGGCCTTCCACCTAGCGAGGTCGCCTTCGTCCTCGCCGGGGAAGCGATCGTAGAGATGGGCGGCCACAGCCAGGCCGAGGACACTGTCCCCCAGGAACTCGAGGCGCTCGTTGGACGTAGTCCGGGCGTCGACCCACGACGAATGGGTCAAAGCCAGGCCGAGGAGATGGGACGGCAGCTCACGAACAAGTAGCGGCAGCCCCTGTACTGTGGGTTCTGAGCGACTGCCCCCGGCGTCGGGGGCGATCGAGCAGGCGCCGGTCACGCCGCACGCACTTCCCGGTCAGCCGACACCGGGAGCGAGTCCTGCGACTCTCCGGAACAGATCGAGGGGTCTGCCGCTTGCAGCGGCAGACCCCTCAGAGATCCGCGCGCCCGACGAGACCGGCTCGGCCGACGCGAAGGGATCATCAACTACTGGAGGGCGGCGATGAACTCGACCGCCTCGCCGACAGTCGTGATCTTCTCGGCTTCCTCGTCGGAGATCTTGACGCCGAACTGGTCTTCCAGCTCCATGATCAGCTCGACCAGATCGAGGCTGTCCGCATCTAGGTCTTCCTGGAACGAAGCCGCCATGGTGACCGCGTCGGCTTCAACGCCGAGTTGGTCCACCAAGATGTCGCGGATCTTCGCGAGGATCTCTTCCTTGGTCATCAATACTCCTCATGGATCGGGATCTTCTTTGAACGTAGACGGGCACCGCGTCATTCTGATCTTCCTCGAACGTCAACGGGCACCGTGTCATTCTAGCAACGTGCGCGTCCTAGGCAAAGGACCGCGCCCTCAAGCGTCGCCGCTTGCGCCGAGCTCGCGCTCCACGGTCTCCACGACTCCTTGGCGCACGGCGCGCGCGCCGAACTCGAGCGCATTCGCGATGGCTCTCCTCGACGAGTTCCCGTGGCAGATCACCACCAGCCCCCTCAAGCCTAGTAGGTAGGTGCCCCCATACTCCTCGGGGTCGAGGGCCGCCTTCACACTCCGGAGCGCAGGTCTCAGGAGCGCTCCGCCCACCCGGGAGCGCACGTCCCTGCGGGCCGCCTCCCCGATGCGGGTGAGCATCGCACGCGCCGTCCCCTCGAGCAGCTTCAGGGCGACGTTCCCCGTGAACCCGTCGGTGACGACGACGTCGGCGGCCCCGAAGAGCAGGTCGCGGCCTTCGACGTTGCCCACGAAGTTGAGACCAGAAGCCGCCAACAGAGGATAGGCCCCCAGCGCGAGCTCGTTCCCTTTGGTCTTCTCTTCGCCGATGTTCAGAAGGCCCACCCGCGGTTGAGCGATGTCGAGGGCGAGACGCGCGAACACCGAGCCGAGCATCCCGAACTCGAGCAGATGTTCCGGACGACAATCGGCGTTCGCACCCGCGTCGAGCAGTACGAGAGGACCGTCTGAGCCCGGCAGCACGGTCACGATGGCCGGGCGCTTGACTCCACGCACCCGTTTCACGAGCAGCAGACCGGCAGCGAGCATCGCGCCCGTGCTTCCCGCCCCGACGAAGCCGTCGGCCCTCCCTTCGGCCACCGTGCGGGCTCCCACCGCGATCGATGATCGCGGTCGGGAGCGGACGGCCTTCGCCGGCTCTTCAAGCGACGAGATAGTGCCCTCGCTCTCCACGATCTCCACGTCAGCCGACCCCTCGGGGACCAGGGGGCCGAGCACTTCCGGGCGACCGACCAAGAGCACATGCAGCCTCGGGGACGCCACGGCGAGTGCACCCGCCACTATCTCCGCAGGAGCGTGGTCGCCCCCTTCAGCGTCAAGAGCCAACGTCACCGAGCGCTCTTCGCTCGAACCCATCGATGTCTCCTCTTCCGATACGATCACCGCATCACCGCCGGCGGGCCCCGGGTCCGACCCCGCGCGGCTCCGCCCCCGGTTTTCGACTCTCATTACCATACCAGCCTTCGATCCTTCTCGGCCCGGTGAGAGAAGAGCCCAGTCACCCCTGCGCTACAATCTAGCCCGCATGCGTACTCTCATCCGGATGATGAAGATATTCCTCGGGCCTCACAAGGTCGGCGTCGCCCTGTCCCTGGTGCTCGCCCTGGCCACCACCGGCATGGGGATGTTCGTACCCTGGCTCACGAAGCTCGCGGTGGATAGAGCCCTCGTTCCTCAACGTGGCGATCTTGTCACGGTGTTCGCTGCCGCCATCGTGGGAGTAGGCCTGTTGCGGATGGTCTTCGCCTTCTGCCGACGGATCGTGTCGGGCCGAGTGGCGCTTGCCGTGGAGACCGAGGTCCGGAACCGCCTCTTCGACCACCTCCAGACGCTCGGGCTCGACTTCCACCTGCGTTCGCAGACGGGCCAGCTCATGTCCCGCGCCATCGCCGACGTACGCGCCGTTCGTATGTTCTTGGGTTACGGACTCATATTCGTGATGACCAACGTGGCCACCCTCGTCGGGGTCACCGTCATCTTGCTGCTTCTTCAGCCCAGGCTCGCGATCATGAGCCTCGCGCCTTTACCACTCATACTCGTGGTGGCCCGCGCGTTCAGCAAGCGCCTGCACCCCTCGCTCTGGGCCATCCAACAACGAGTGGCAGAACTCACCGCGGTCGCCGAAGAGCGCATCATGGGCATCGGGGTCATCAAGGCCTTCGCGATCGAGCACCTGCAGGCGGAGGCCTTCGAGGCCGCCTCCGACCGCATCTACCGACAGAATCTGGAAGCCGCCGCCATCAAAGGCCGATACGTGCCGCTGTTGGGAATGCTGCCGAGCATCAGCCTTATGATCATCCTGTTCTACGGCGGCCGCGCGGTGATAGCCGACCAGATGACGCTTGGCAGCCTCGTGGCCTTCAACGGATACGTGATGCTCCTGATCTGGCCCATGCGGATGCTGGGGATGTTGGTGAGTTGGGGCGAGCGGGCGGTGGCTTCGGGAGAGCGGGTCCTCGAGATCCTCGAGGAGAGCCCCACGGTGCGCGACTCGCCCAGAGCGAGTGCGCTGGCAGCCGTCCGCGGTGTGCTGGAGTTCGATGACGTCTCCTTCGAGTACGGTGGCAGGCGGGTGATCGATGGGGTCACCGTGCGCATCGAACGCGGCGAGACCGTGGCCCTGGTGGGCCCCACCGGATGCGGCAAGACGACACTGGCCCACTTGATACCCAGGTTCCACGACCCCGCACGCGGCACTGTGAAGCTCGACGGTCATGATCTGCGCGACATCACCCTCTCCTCCTTGCGCGGGTCCATAGGCCTGGTGGACCAGGACCCCTTCCTCTTCAGCCTGCCTGTGATCGAGAACATACGCTACGGCGTTCCCGATGCATCTCTGGAGAGGGTGGAGCAGGCGGCCCGCGCGGCGGCGGCGCACGACTTCATCCAGGCGCTTCCGAAAGGGTACGACACGACTATCGGAGAGCGCGGGCTTACGCTGAGTGGAGGACAGCGTCAGCGAGTCGCGCTGGCGCGGGCCCTGCTCACCGATCCGGCGATCTTGATCCTCGACGACGCCACTTCGAGCGTGGACGCGGAGACGGAGTCCCGCATAGTCGCAGCGATCGGGGGGCTTCGCGGCACCCGCACCACAGTGATCATCGCGCATCGGCCGTCAACGGTCATGTTGGCCGACAGAGTCATCCTCATGGAGCACGGGAAGATCTCCCAGATCGGCCCGCCCTGCGACGTGCCCTGGGAAGAGATCCTCGTGCGAGAGGCCGAAGAGTCGTTGCAGCGTGGTATCGCCGCGGCCCCCAGAGCCCGCGCTTCCGAGGAGGAGCAGGCATGAGTCGCGTCGTGACCCGGCAAACGGCGGCTGAGGAGAGCGGGCAGGGTCTCCGCGTATGGATACAGAAGCGGTCGGTCCTCCGCCTCGTGCGGTTCGCTCTGAAATACCGTTGGCAGGCGCTATGCACGATAGTCGCGATGGTCGCAGTGACAGCGACCGGACTGGCCGGGCCGTACCTCCTGCGGCTCGCCATCGACAAGGGTATCGCCGGTAAGGACCTGCACTATCTCGGCGGCATCGCGATCCTGTACCTCGCCGCGGGGATCTTGGGCGCCGTGCTCAACGGCCTGCAGACATACGGCATGAACTGGGTGGGAGAGCGCGTGGTGCGCGACCTGCGCGACAGCCTGTTCCGGCACCTCACCTCCCTCGATATCGACTACTACAGCCGGCAGCGAGCGGGGTGGATCGTGTCTCGCCTGACCAACGACATCGAGGCCCTTGAGAGTCTGCTGGTCGAGGGGGTGGCACAGCTCGTCGTGAGCACCCTCACCTTGGTAGGCGCCACGGCCATACTCTTCCGCATGGACGCACACCTTGCTGGGGCCACGATGTCGGTGATCCCTGTGCTGCTCATTGCCACGGTCATCTTCCGCGCACGCGCTTCGGAGGCCTACGGTCGAGTGAGGGTGGCTGTCGCGGACGTCAGCGTCGCGCTCCAGGAGACGTTGAGCGGGATCCGTGTAGTGCAGGCCTTTCGGCGCGAACAACGTGGCTCGGAGGCTTTCGCCGCGGTCAACGAGCGCAACCGCAAGGCCAACATGGACACCGTATACATCTCCGGTGCGTACTTCCCGGGCGTCGAATTCCTGAGTGCGGTCGCCACCGCCATCATCTTGCTCTACGGCGGCCGCCAGGTGGCGGCCGGTCAGATCTCAGTTGGAATCCTTGTGGCCTTCATCGGATACCTGTCCAGCTTCTTCGACCCGGTCGAGTCCCTGTCCGAGCTCTACAACACCTTCCAATCCTCGGGCGCCGCCCTGCAGAAGGTGGTATCGGTGCTCGATACCGTCCCGGGCGACACCGAAGCCATCGGGGGTCTCTCCGCGGGATGCCTCGAAGGCCGTCTCGACTGTGCCGACGTCTCGTTCTCGTATGATCGAGGAGGGGTCGACGTACTCGAGTCGCTCAGTCTGTCCATCCCCCAGGGGCAACGGGTGGCCCTGGTGGGACCCACCGGAGCCGGTAAGACCACGCTGGCCAAGCTCCTCCTGCGCTTCTACCAACCGACTTCGGGAACCGTATTCGTCGACGGGATCGACCTGCGTGACTACGATATCCGCGACTACCGCCGCCACGTCGGATACGTCGCCCAGGATCCTTACCTCTTCTCGGGCACCATCATGGACAACATACGACTCACCGAACCCGAGGCCGAACCGGCTCGTGTCATCGAGGCCGCAACCGCTCTGGGTGTGCACGAACTCTTCTCTAACCTTCCGGAAGGGTATGAGACCCAAGTCCAGGAACGCGGCTCGAGGCTGTCTGCGGGCGAGCGACAATTGGTGTCGTTCGCGCGCGCGTTCTTCTCCGAACCTCGGATCCTCATACTCGATGAGGCTACCTCCAGCGTGGACCCCGGCACCGAACATCTGATCGAAGCGGCGCTCTCCCGACTACTCGCCGGGCGCACCTCGCTCATAATCGCCCACCGCCTCTCGACCGTCGAGAGTTCCGATCGCATCCTGGTCATGGAGGCGGGGCACATCGTCGAAGACGGTGACCACGCGTCGCTACTCGCCGCGGGCGGACCGTACGCCCGGCTCTATCGCACCCAACTCCGCGTTCCCTAGCGTCGCCGCGGGTCCTGGACCCCGCGGCCACACTCACGCAACCTGACCTTGCGCAACGAACGTTTGTTCGGTATAGTGGGAAAGGTGTCTCGTGCTCGTTATCGGAAGCGACCGTGTCTATACAGCGCGAGCCCCAAGAGCACCGCAACTTTCCGAAGAAGGTATGGACTTGGACACCCGTGAGGTATACAATGCACGGGTTTGCCTGACGAGGCTTGCACAAAACATCGTGCGAAGTGCGTCGCTCCAGCTACGCACACGGCACGTTATCAAGGAATGGTTGGTCGAAGCATATGACGGACAGAGAGATTGATTCGACGATAACGGCGGAGGGCCGCCCCGTTTCCGATGTTGCAGAGCTCTGCACACTCGGGCAGGAACGCGGCTATGTCACGAGTGACGAGATCATGGGTCTGGTGGAAGAGCTTGACATGGCGACAGAGGCTATCGAGGACCTCTACTCGCAACTCTTCGACCTCTCGATCGAGGTCTACGAGCAGAGTCCCGTGGTGCTAGGAGCCCTGGAGCTTCCCGAGCCCACGTTGGACCTCTCTATCGAGACGGTCACGCACGACCCCTTGCGGCTCTATCTCAAAGAAGCAGGCGAGATCCCCCTTCTCACCAAGGCCGACGAGATCGAACTCGCCATTCGCATCGAGGCCGGGGACAAGCGGGCCAAGGATCGCATGATCCAGTCTAACCTGCGCCTAGTCATCTCGATCGCCAAGAACTACTACACCCAGGATATGGATCTGCTCGATCTTATCCAGG
>DASRMJ010000338.1:0-2177 GCA_035647995.1 Thermoleophilia bacterium
CTCTCGTCCCAGTCCACGAGGTTCGCCATCGTGGTGCTGCGGTGCATGGCGCCCGTGGGGCAGACGTTGACGCAGGCCGCGTCGTCGCACTGCTGGCACATCATCGGCACCGACATGCCCTCGCGCTCCCAGGTGTAGGCCTGCACGCGCGAGGCTCCCGGGCGGAACTGGGCCTCATGCTCGAACGAGCAGGCCAGTTCGCAGTTGCGGCACCCGGTGCACTTGTCCGGGTGGATCATCAGGACCTTTGCCATGGCGTCTCCTTTGGCGATGGGTGCACGGGACGAGACGGAGCGGCCGAGTGGCAGCTACCGTCGATGGCTGTCGGTGGGGGGAGCGCGGAGGCGCGGCACTCGACTGCGGCCGTCCGCGCAACGGCAGACGGACCTCGAGTGAGGATGCGCTTTGGCTGAGCCGGGTACCCGCGCCCATTCATCCGGGTGTCCACGGCGTCCTCTCTTCGGCGGCACGTCAGGCGTCACGTGCCACGAGACGTCTCCTCTACCTTACCCGAGGCAACGGCTTCGCAAGCGGCGGCAACGCGGGATGCCATGAGCAAATTCGGGAGAGCCTGGGGCGGCTCGGGCACGGGCTGTTCTTCACGGCGCCGGGCGCGGTCTACGAGGGCTCGGACGCCGGAATGTTCGGCAACCGCAAGCGACCGGCGGGACGCTGGGCGACCCGCTCGCCGAGCAGGCGAAAGGGCCGTTCCTGAACCCGCGCGAGCAGGCCATCCCAGACGCGGCTACCCTGGTCGAGAAGGTCCAGGCCTCCACCTACGCACGGCTGTTCGAGCACGTGTGGGGTCCCGGGGCCTTTTCCGCCGTCGACATGGCCTACGACAACATCGGCCGGTCCATCGCCGCCTACGAGCGCTCCTCCGAGGTGAGCGCGTTCACCTCCAAGTACGACGCGTGGGTGGCCCACAAGGCGAAGCTGACCGGCCAAGAGATGAAGGGCTTCCGGCTCTTCATGCACAAGGCGAAGTGCGGCACCTGCCACGTACCGCCGCGCTTCACCGACTTCACGTACGACAACCTGGGCATCCCCAAGAACCCCCTGAACCCCGTCTACGACTGGGCGGGCTCCTCCTGGGTCGACAACGGCCTCGGTGGCTACCTTGTGACCGTGCCCCAATTCGAGACACAGGCCGCCAGCGAGATGGGCAAGTTCAAGGTCCCGACCCTGCGCAACGTGGACAAGCGCCCGTCGGTGACGTTCGTAAAGGCGTACGGCCACAACGGCTACTTCAAGAGCCTGGAGTCCATCGTCCACTTCTACAACACGCGTGACGTGGCCAACTGGCCGGCCCCCGAGGTGGCGGTCAACGTCAACGCGACCGCGATGGGGAACCTCCGCCTGACCCCCAACCAGGAGAAGGCCATCGTCGCTTTCCTGAAGACGCTGAGCGACGGCTATGGCTCCGCTTCCTGCCACTAGTTGAAGCGAAACGGGCGGGGCGCCCGCGGCGCCCCGCCCTCGCCTTGTTGGGCGGGGTCCCTGCGTCGGCGGATCCGGGCTGAGCCGCCTGGTGACGACCCGCCTCATGGTCGCCTTCGTCCGCTCGTCGACGGGCGGCTCCGGGAGCAACCAGTGCATCGATGGGCGTGCGGAATGTGGTCTCGTTCTCGATCCTGGTCCTGCTCGTGGCGCGCGGCGTGAGTATCGCCCATTGAGAGCCGGCTCACACGGGCTCATCCTGACCGCCGCACGTCGGGGGCGTCCCACCTTGTGCCCGACACCTAAGCCCAAATCCACCGATCAACCCCTCCAAACCGACCTGACCTGCCCCGGAAGGCTTACGCCGGCCTTCTCGGCAACTGAAGACCACGTCAGGTGGCCGGAAGCGCTCAGATGAGGCTCGTGGCGAGCCGCCGAGAGCTGTCCGCGGCTGCCGCAGGCCAACCGCGGGCAAGCCGAGGCCGGCCGGGTCCAGCTCTGGCTGATGGTGAGGGCGCCCTTCTCGCTCAGGCAAGAAGGGGCAGTGCGCGCAGGCGCATAAGCGCCGCTAGGAACTGCTCCTTCCAGGGCCAGGCGACGGGCAGCGCCAGGTGCAGGCGCCGCGCCCCACGGGTGAGCCTGCCGGGGAGGGTGAGGTAGCGCTGCCGCAGGGTCTTCATGCGCAGGGGCGCACCCTGCAGCCACATGAGGTTCACCCAGATGCCGAGGTTGTGGGC
>DASRMJ010000339.1:0-3853 GCA_035647995.1 Thermoleophilia bacterium
CGAACCCGACCGCGGACGCATCATCGTGGGGGGGCGTGACCTTGAGGCCCTGCGCAGGTGGAAGGTGCCATATCTTCGCCGCAACATCGGCTGCGTGTTCCAGGACTTCAAGCTGCTGCAGAACAAGACGGTGTTCGACAACGTCTACTACGCTCTGCAGGTCACCGGGAACGCTTCCGACTCCGGTCGTCGCAAGACGGGGGAGATCATCAACCTCGTCGGCCTCGGCCACAAGGTCAAGAACCTCCCCAACGAGCTCTCGGGCGGCGAACAACAGCGCGTCTCCATAGCGCGGGCGTTCGTGAACCATCCCCCGCTCCTCATCGCCGACGAACCCACGGGCAACCTCGACCCCGATACTTCGGCGGGCATCATGCAGCTGCTCTACCGCATCAACAAGACCGGCACCACCGTGGTCATGGCCACGCACGACCGGGAGATGGTGGACAAGATGCGGCGCCGGGTCGTCGCTCTCGAGCAGGGTCAGGTAGTCCGCGACCAGCGAAGGGGTAGCTATGGGGAAGATTAAGTTCTTCCTGTCCGAGGCGTTCCGCTCACTGTGGCGCAACTACTTCATGACCATCGCGGCCGTCGTCACGGTGTTCCTCAGCATGTTCCTGCTGGGGGTGGTCATGGTGTTCGTCTACAACATCAACGCGGTTCTCAAGGACGTGGAGCAGAAGGTGGAGATCACCATCTACCTGAAGGAATCCGCAACGGGCGACGAGATCGAGGCCATGCGCCAGGAGATCGTCGACCTGCCGGAAGTGAAGGAAGTCCAGTTCATCGACAAGGATGAAGCTCTCAAACGTCTGAAGGAAGACCTCAAGGACCACGAGGAGCTGCTGAAGGACCTGCCGAGCAATCCGCTGCCTGCGTCTTTCGAAGTCGCGCTCAAGGACCCGAAGCTGGCGGGGACCGTGGCGGTCAAGTTCGACGGGCGCCCCATCGTGGAAGAGGTGCGCTACGGCAAGGAGATCGCCGAGCGTATCTTCAAGGTCACCTCGGTGGTGCGCAACATCTCCGGCGTGTTCGTCCTGCTACTCGGAGCGGTCTCTATCCTTCTCATCTCGAACACGATCCGCCTCTCGATCTACGCGCGGCGGCGCGAAGTGGAGATCATGAAGCTCGTGGGAGCCACCAACTGGTTCATCCGCTGGCCCTTCATCATCGAGGGGCTGACCGTAGGCCTACTGGGGGCGGCGTCCGCTCTGGCGCTCGTCATCCTTGGCACCGGTTTCGTCATGGATCGTATCCGCGAGAACCTGGTGTTCTTGACCGTTCCGTTCGACGCGGTCTCGACCGTTCAGATCACCCTTGTCATCCTTGGGGTCGGCGCAGTCATCGGCGCCGTAGGCTCGGGGTTGGGACTCAGGAGGTTCCTGAACGTCTGATCGCGTGCCCATCGTGAGGACGGGGACGCCCGTCTCGATCCGCCGTCGGCCCACCGCGGTCGGTCGCCTGCTGAAGGCCGCGCCGGCGGCGCTGCTGCTGGCGGTGGTGCTGTGCATGGGCGCCGCCGTCGCACCCGGTGCCTCACCGTCGTCGCACCTCGGGCTCGGCCGCCTGATCGCTCCGGGAACGGCCGCAGCCGCGACCAAGTCGCAGATCAACCAGAATCTCACGCAGAACCAAGCGGAGCTGGAGAAGGCCCGGGCCGAGATACTGAAGGCCGAAGCGGCGCGCAAGGGGGCGCTCGAGGACGTCGCCGTCCTCGACCAGCGCATCGACAACCTGGAATCCCAGCTGGCCAAGGTCACCTCGGAGAGAGACCAGGTGGCCGCCGATCTCGAGGCTACCCGTGAGGAACTCGCCGGCCTCGGTGCCCGGTTGGTGGAGACACGGGCGCGCTTGGCCAAGGCCGAGGACGATCTGCGGCGGGCCCAGTCCGCCCTCGACCAACGGGCGGTCAACATCTACAAGTCGGGCGGCATCGGCTACCTTGAAGTGCTGTTGGACACCGCCCGCTTGTCGGAGCTGATAACCCGTCTCGACTTCCTCGCGTTCATCGTGCAGCAGGACGAACGCATCCTGCGCCAGGTCAGAGACCTGCGCGCCCAAGTGGACGCGGAGCGACTCGACCTCGAAGCGCAACAGAAGCGAATATCTGAGGTCGAAGGCCGACAGGCGGGACAGGCCGCTCGGTTGGAAGTGCTCGTGGCCGACCAGGCTTCCAAGCTCGCCCAGGTGGAGAGCGCCCGCCGGGACAAGCAGCGCGTGGTGGACAAGGCGGAGAGCGACAAGGCGTCCTGGGAGAAGCAGGAGGCCGCGCTACAGGCCGAATCGGACCGCCTGCGAGACGAACTGCGGGTGCTCACCGCCAAAGTCAACCAGACGATCAAAGGGACGGGTCAGTTCATCTGGCCCGTGCAGGGCCGGGTCAGCTCACCGTTCGGCTACCGTATCCACCCGATCTTCAAGGTGCGCAGGTTGCACACCGGCATCGACCTCTCGGCGTCGATGGGCACCCCCATCCGCGCGGCGGACAGCGGCGTGGTGATCGAGGCGGGATGGCGGGGGGGCTACGGCAAAGCCGTGGTGATCTCGCACGGCGGCGGTCTCACCACACTCTATGCCCACCAGTCGAGCATCCTGGTCTCGGTGGGTGAGGCGGTGGAGAAGGGCGACGTCATCGGGAAGGTGGGGAGCACCGGCTACTCGACCGGGCCGCACCTTCACTTCGAGGTGCGCGTGAACGGGAATCCCGTGGATCCCATCGGCTACCTCTAGGGCCCGGTTTGCAGCGCATCGTCAAGAGTTCCGTGGCGGTCGTGGCGATATGGGCGCTGCTCGCCGTCCTCGTCGCCGGAGGAGTGATCCTGGGGGCCCACCCCGCTTCGCGTAATCTACTGCGGTCCGTCTTGCCCGCCTACCTCGCCGACACGCTGATAGGCGAGAGCGCCGGCTTCCCGCTGCAGGACGAAGTGCTCCAGAAGCTGGAATCGTCCTTCTACCAGCCGGTCGAAGCGGGTCAGCTCGAGGACGACTCGATCCGAGGCATGCTCAAGGGCCTGAACGACGACTACACCAACTACCTGGACCCCGAGCAGTACTCCGCGTTCAAGGAACATGCCGGAGGATCGTACTCCGGGGTGGGCATGACGGTCGAGATGAAGGGGCCCTACGTGACGGTGGTCTCCACCTTCCGCGGGTCGCCGGCGGCTGAAGGCGGCATCGAACCGGGCGACGTCATCCTCGCCGTCGACGACGAGGAGATCGACGGGCTCTCGCTCGACGATGTGGTCATGCGCATCAAAGGGAGAGAAGGCAGCGAGGTCAGGCTCAAGGTGTACCACGTGCCGCCCGGCGCCACGTCGGCCTCCGCGAAGGACGGGATCGATCCGCACCTGCCAGAAGGCGGAACGGCCGAGGACATCCTCCTGGTGCGCAAGAGCATCGAGATCCCGGTGATCGAGGTCGAGACGCTGCGCGCCGGGGGGCACAAGGTAGCGCACATCACGTTCGTCACCTTCTCTGAGGACTCGGCTCAGCACCTGCGCGACGCGGTGACGAAGGCGGTGGAGGAGGGCAAGGTCTCCGCCGTCATCCTCGATCTGCGGCGCAACGGCGGAGGCCTGCTCAACGAAGCGGTCGATGTCGCCAGCATCTTCATCCCCGACGGGGTGATCGTGACCACCCAGGGCCTGCACTCGCCCGAAGAGGTCTTCACGGCGCAGGGCACTGCCGTCGACCCCTCGATCCCGCTGTACGTGTTGGTGGACGAGTTCTCTGCCAGTGCGTCGGAGATCGTGGCCGGAGCGTTGAAGGACACGGGTAGGGGCACCCTCGTCGGCAGCACGACGTTCGGCAAGGGGCTGGTGCAGACGATCCTGTCGCTGAGCAACGGCGGTGC
>DASRMJ010000340.1:0-2264 GCA_035647995.1 Thermoleophilia bacterium
GTCTCCGGGCCGTTATCTCCGCGACACTGAAGGCCTCGACCCCACCATCCGAGCGGCCCTCTTCGGGGGCAACGCGGTGCGAGTGTTCTGCCTGGACCCGTCGGGCCGCGACGCGGCCGCGGGACCTGCTGCCGGACGCGCCGCCGGACCTGCCGCCGGACCCCCTCTCGGGCGGCCGCCGGACTCGGCGTCCTCGGGGAGCGTCGAAGCGTGAGCGCCCCTTGCGACGGCGACGGCGCCGGGCTCGCGTCCTGCGGCGAGTCCGGCAGCAGCAGGTCCCGCGGTCGCGTCGCGGCCCGAGGGGTCCAGGCCGAGCACTCGCACCGCGTTGCCCCCGAAGAGGGCCGCTCGGATGGTGGGGTCGAGGCCTTCAGTGTCGCGGAGATAGCGGCCCGGAGACAGCAACGGGTAGTCGCTGCCGAAGAGGATCTTCCCCGGCCCGGTGATCAGCGCCGCCACCGAGTAGATATCGCGTCGGTACAGATAGGGGACGGCCGCGGTGTCGTAGTAGACGTTGGAGAGCACCCTGCGGGCCTCGGCCATCATCTCGTAGAGGAAGAGCCCGCCGCCCATGTGGGCGAACACGATGGCGAGGTCGGGGTGTCTTCGAGCGAACTCATAGCAGGGCCCGGGCGTGTTCGCACCCTTCCCCGGATACACGTGACCCACCGGCTCGTTGGCGTGGATGTTGAGCGAGAGCCCCCTCTCGGTGAGCGCGACGGCCACCGCGTCCAACCCGGACGAGTCCATCAGGTCGAAGTCTTGGCCGTCGGGGAAGAGCTCCCCGCACCCGCGCAGACCGGCATCGAGGCAGCGCTCGAGCTCGGACAGGGCGCCGGGCATCTCGGGAGACACGCAGGCGAGGCCGATGAAGCGATCGGGATGCGCCCTCACCGCCTCGATGACGTAGTCGTTGGTGTCGCGACACAAGCCTTGGTCGCGAAAGGCGAAGCCGGTGAGCACCGAGCGATCGACGCCGGTGGCGTCCATCTCTTGGAGCACGTCCTCGTAGGGCACCATCCGTGACGTCGGGTCCGCGTAGAGGGTTCGGAACCAGAAATCCTTCTCCACATACGATCTTCGGTCCCGGATCACGTCGGGCGAGAAGATGTGCACGTGCGCATCGATGATAGGGGAAGCGGAGGTCAAGTGATCGTCCACGACCGAGCCTACACCGACAGAACAGCGCTGTGCAGGATCGTCTCCACCAGCTGCTCGTAGGTGATGCCGGCGGCCTTGGCCTGAGCGGGGAGGTCGGAGAGGTCGGTCATGCCGGGCAGCGTGTTCAACTCGGTGAAGTAGGGCGTGTCGTCGCTCGCCACCATGAAGTCGACGCGGGCGTAGCCCCTGCAGCCCACCGAGCGGAACGACGCCACGCTGAGGCGCGCCACTTCCGCCTCCACCGCCGTCGACAACCGCGCCGGCAGGATGAACTCGGTCATGCCTTCGGTGTACTTGGCCTCGTAGTCATAGAACTCGTTCTTGGGCACCAACTCGAGGATCGGCAGGACGTCGAGAGTATCCCCCCGCTGCACCACCCCCACGGTGATCTCCACGCCGGACACGAAGCCTTCCGCGAACATGCGCCCGAACCTCGGCCGACCTTCACGGAAAGCCTCCGCCATCTGCGCGACGTCGGCGCACTTGGTCACCCCGAGACTGGAGCCCTCCTCCACCGGCTTGACCATCACCGGCAGCCCGAGGAGCGCTTCGGCGCGACGAGCGGCCTCCGCGGCGTCTTCGGTATCGCCGAGTTCGTAGAAGTCGGGGGTGGGCACGCCGCCGTGACGGACGATCTTCTTGGTGGCCACCTTGTTCATGCCGAGGGCGGACGCCAGCACGCCCGAGCCCGTGTAGGGGATGCCCAAGATCTCGAGCAACCCCTGGAGCGTCCCGTCTTCGGCGTAGCGACCGTGCACCGCGAGGAACGCGACCTCGACCCGCTCCGCCGTCAGTCGCTGAGCCACGTCGCGCAGGGCGTCGATGCGCACCACGTCGTAGCCCAGACTTTGCAGGGCGCGGAGGCAGTTCTCGCCGGAACGCAGGGACACCTCGCGTTCCCCCGACAAGCCCCCCATGAGGACGCCGATTCTCTTGGACTTCAGATCCACGCGTGAACTGTAGCACAGCGGCCGGAACCCCCGAGCGGCCCGCTGGGCCGGCCCGAGCGCCCCGGCGCGGCGGCGCCTTGGGAGGCCCGCTGAGAGCCAGGATCTGTGTGGGAGCATCGGCGGGCGACCGGCCCGCCGCGAGCAGCGCGTGTT
>DASRMJ010000341.1:0-2767 GCA_035647995.1 Thermoleophilia bacterium
GATCGCATGTCGCTAGCCACCGGTGATCTCATCATCCGCATACTCCTCTCGGCGTGCCTCGGAGGCGCGATCGGGCTCGAGAGGGAGCTGCGCGACCGTGCAGCCGGCTTCCGCACGCACATCCTGGTCGCCGTCGGAGCGGCCGCGTTCACCATCGCTTCGGTGCACGGCTTCGACGCCTTCTTCACCGAGACCGCAGCCAGCAACGTCCGCATCGATCCGGGGCGCATCGCCGCGCAGGTGGTCAGCGGCATCGGCTTCCTGGGTGCGGGCGCCATCATCAGACACGGGGTCTCGGTGCGCGGCCTCACGACTGCGGCCAGTTTGTGGGCCGCGGCTGCGGTAGGCCTGGCGGCCGGCCTCGGACTCTACGTGCTTGCCGGCGTCACGGCGGTGACCGTGGTGACCAGCCTCTACGTGCTCCGCTTCGTGGAAGGGCGACTGATCTACCCTCGAGTGCGTGATCTCCTGGACATGCGGGTGACCTTCCGTGGGCGTGGGTTCGGACCCCTCACCCACTTGATCGACCTACTGGACCACCACCATGTCGCCGTGCAACACATGAGCGTCGAGAGCGACAACGTCGACGCGAACTCGATCCGTCTGGTGCTCGAGCTTCCACGGGGCGTCACCACTGCGGCGGCCGCGCGTCTCGTGGCCGAACTCCCGGACATAGAGTCGGTCAGCATCAACTGACCGGCCGCCACCGGCCGCCGCGGGAAGCGCGCCCGGCGGGGGCGGGACTCGTGCCGCCGGCGGGATCCTCAGCTGCGGAGCCTCTGGAGGTCGCGGGCAAGCCCTTTGATCTCGTCGCGGAGGGCCGCTGCGTACTCGAAGCGAAGCTCCTCGGCCGCCGCGAACATCTCCTCCTCGAGCGTGGTCATCAGGCGCTCCATCTCCTCCTCGGTCAAGGCCTCTCCGCTCCGACCCAGCCGACGCTTCTCCTTGAAGGGGACCGTCTCTGACAACCCCAGTAGCTGAGTGATGTCCGAGACGCCCTTGATGATCGACTTCGGCGTTATGCCGTGCGCCACGTTGAACGCCTCTTGCGCCCCACGGCGGCGATCGGTCTCGGAGATGGCCCGCTGCATGGCCGTCGTCACGCGGTCGGCGTACATGATCACGCGCCCCTCCACGTTCCTCGCGGCCCGGCCGATCGTCTGCACCAGTGCCGTCTCCCCGCGAAGGAATCCTTCCTTGTCGGCGTCAAGGATAGCGACCAGCGTCACCTCCGGCAGGTCGAGTCCTTCACGAAGCAGGTTGATGCCAACCAGCACGTCGAACTCGCCGAGCCGCAGGTCGCGCACGATCTGGATGCGCTCGAGAGTGTTCACCTCGGAGTGCAGGTAGCGCACGCGGAACCCCATCTCGAGCAGGTAGTCCGTGAGATCCTCCGCCATCTTCTTGGTCAGGGTGGTGACCAGCGCTCGTTCTCCGCGCTCGGCGCGAGTGCGCACCTCGTTCATGAGGTCGTCGATCTGATTGCGGGTGGGCCGCACCTCGACGACCGGATCGACGAGACCCGTGGGCCGCACCAGTTGCTCCACCACCTGCGAAGAGGCTGACAGCTCCCATTCCGCCGGAGTCGCCGACACGAAAACGCACTGATGCACCCGTTCCAAGAACTCCTCAAAGCGCAGCGGGCGGTTGTCGAGAGCGGACGGCAGACGGAACCCCCCTTCCACGAGCGCGAGCTTGCGGCTGCGGTCGCCGTGATACATGCCGTTGAGCTGCGGGATGGTGTTGTGCGATTCGTCCACCAACACGAGGAAGTCGTCGCGGAAGTAGTCGAGGAGCGTGTGAGGCGCCGTGCCTGGTTCCCTACCGTCAAGGATGCGCGAGTAGTTCTCGATGCCCGAGCAGTACCCGACCTCGCGCAGCATCTCCATGTCGTACTGCGTGCGCTGCCGTAGCCTGAAGGCTTCGAGCTGCTTCCCCCGCGCCTCCAGGTGAGCGACCTGCTGCTCGAGTTCGGCCGCGATCTCGCGCACGGCGCGCTCGATCGCCCCCTCCCCCGTGACGAAGTGCGAAGCGGGGTAGATCGCCACCGTCGGCAGCCGATCGAGCACCTCTTGCGTGATGGGGTCGACCCGCAGTATCTCCTCGACCTGGTCGCCGAACAGGCTCACGCGCACCACGTGGTCGTCGTAGGCGGGCCACACCTCGAAACTGTCGCCGCGCACGCGGAACCGCCCGCGCGCGAAGCCCACGTCGTTGCGTTCGTATTGGATCGCCACGAGTTTGGCCAAGACCTCGTCACGATCGACCTCTCCCCCCTCCCGCAGAAGGACCACCTGCCGCAGGTACTCCTGCGGTGAACCGAGCCCGTAGATGCAGGAGACCGAGGCGACGATCACCACGTCGTCGCGCATGAGGAGGTTACTCGTGGCCGAATGGCGCAGCCGGTCGATCTCCTCGTTGATGTGGGAGTCCTTCTCGATGTAGGTGTCGGTGGCGGCTATGTAGGCTTCCGGCTGGTAGTAGTCGTAGTAGGAGACGAAGTACTCCACCGCGTTGTCGGGCAGGAACTCTCTGAATTCGTTGCAGAGTTGAGCTGCCAGCGTCTTGTTGTGCGCGATGACGAGGGTGGGCCGACCCACGCGGGCGATGACGTTCGCCATGGTGAAGGTTTTCCCCGATCCCGTCACACCGAGGAGCGTCTGAAAGCGATCGCCACGCTCGACACCTTCGACCAGCCGATCGATGGCCTCGGGCTGATCGCCGGTGGGGACGTAGTCAGCACGAAGTGAGAACAGACTCACAGAGC
>DASRMJ010000342.1:0-9062 GCA_035647995.1 Thermoleophilia bacterium
ATTGCCGGGACTGCAGAAGTACCTGCATAGCGCCGTGATCGTCAAGGAGATCGTGGTTCCGGGGAAACTGGTCAATCTGGTGGTGCGCCCTGAGTGATCGGGCGCCCTGCGCGACGTGCCCCGGCGCTGTACAGTCTTGCCTTGCTGAAGTACACTGGTGCCGGTCTGAGGGCACCTCGAACCACACTATCGGGCGTGTCTCCGAGACCCAGACCAGCGGCGCTTGTGAGGGTCGAGTCGCTCACCATTCCTTCGAATTGGGGGTAACAACATGAGAGTCCGTCCCGTTCTTCGATCGTGTCGCTGAGCCCACTGCCGCTCCTGTCGGTAGGTCCCGGACGGGCCTGACCGCCCGGGACCTGGTCTCACGTGGTTCTGCCGGTGCATCGCGCGGCCGCCCTGCGGCCAAGACCAGGCCCCGCTCGGAGCGGGGGCCTGGTCGGGTGATCAGATCAGGCGGTGACTTCGCGCACGAAGGCCTCGAAGATCTCGAGATGCCGGTCGATGTCCGCGTCGGTGTGGGCCACCGATACCAGCCACTGCTCGTCGAGGCCCGGGGGCAGGAAGATCCCGTGGCTCATCATGTAGATCCAGTGAGCGTAGGCGAGTTCGAAGTTGGTCTTCTTGTAGTCGCGGAAGGTGCGCACTCGCTCCGGCACATAGGTGACGCAGCCCTTGGCGCCGAGTTGCACCGTGTGCGCCGGCAGGCCGGTCTCGTCGATCACCTTCTGACAACCTTCGATCAGGCGGGCGTTGCGGGCGATGGCGGCTGCGGTGGCCTCTTTGGTGCAGATCTTGGTGAGAACGGCCAGCGACGCGGCGGTGACGAGGGGGTTGCCGTTGAAGGTGCCCTGATGGGCCACGGTGAAGTCCGCGATGTACCCCATGATCTCCCGGCTCGCGCCGAACGCGGCTATGGGTACGCCACCGCCGATCGACTTAGCAAGACAGATGATGTCCGGCTGCACCGAGTAGATCGTCGACGCACCGCCCCAGTTCGAAGTGATGCCGGTCTTGACTTCGTCGAAGATGATGAGAGCGCCGTGCTTGTGGCAGATCTCCTTGGCTGCGGCAAGGTAGCCGTCGTCCGGCAGGACGATGCCCATGTTCTCCGGCACCGGCTCGAGGATGAACGCCGCGATCTCGCCCGGGTGCTCGGTGAAGGCGCGCTCGAGCGCAGGCAGGTCGTTGAAGGAGATGACCACTACTTCGTCGATCGTGGCTTTGGCCGTCCCGCCGTAGTAGGGGACGGTGTTCGGGTGGTCGGCCGGGCCTGCTTTGTCGAGCGGAGGACGCACCGACATCATCACCAAGTCGTGGTGACCGTGGTAGCCGCCTTCGAGCTTGATGATCTTCTCGCGGCCGGTGTAGCCGCGGGCGAGCCTCAGGGCATCCATCGTGGCTTCCGTGCCCGAGTTGGTGAAGCGCACCATCTCGAACTGGAATCGTTCGACGAGAGCCTCGGCTACTTCAGCGATAAGGACCGAAGGAGTGGTGAAGAGGGTGCCCTTCGGAGCCTGGGCTGTGATTGCCTCGACCAGGGTCGGGTGGGAGTGTCCCGCGAACAGGGACCCGTACCCGCCGTTGTAGTCGATGAACTCGTTGCCGTCGACGTCCCAGAGTCTGCTGCCTGACGCGTGGTCGGCGACGATGGGGTGTGGTTCGAAGAACTGGAAGTTGCTGGCGACGCCGAGAGGAAGCACCTTCTTGGCCCGCTCTGTGGCCTTCTGGCTCCCCGGCGTCATGTTGGCGTACCGCTCCTTCTCACGAGCGGTGATAGCCAAAGCCTTCTCTGAGATGCTCGTCATGCTCTCCTCCTTGCGTTCTCGCCAGCGACCTTGCGGTTCACCGGCGCATTGTCCGGGACGCGCCACTGGTGCACGTCTTTGACTTTCCACGGCACGAGCATGATGCTCGTGCGGGTGACCCCGGGCAGATTCCCCACGACGTCACTGACGAAGGCGTGAAGCTCCTCGTTGTCGCGCGCGTACACTTGGATACTTAAGTCTCGGTCGCCCGTGCTGTAGGCCACGTAGCTGACCTCCTGAAGATGTGCCAGTTGCTCGGCGACCTCGCGGAGTCTGCTGGGAGAGACTTCGATCCACACGTCGGCCGTGACGGCGTATCCGAGAGACCGGGGGTTGACGATGGCGCCGATCTGGATGACGCCTCGATCGATCAGCCTGTCGACCCGGTAGCGCACCGTGCGCTCCGAGACATCGCCCAGTCGCCGAGCCATCTGCGTGCTGGACATGCGTCCGTCCTGCAAGAGAAGCGCGATGATCTCCCGATCTATGTCGTCGAGCTTGGCGGTCACGAGTCCTCCGGTGCGTGCGTGAATACAGTATATGCACAAGTGTGCCGAATAAGTCAAACTTGGCGGCGCAACTGGCCGATACGGCAACATGGAAGGAGTGCATAGAACGAGTGCGCGTGCTCTTCGGGCGCAAAGACGGTAGGACCGGGTGCCCACGCGTGGGCGACGCGAGGGGCGTCCCCCGCGGACGGAACTCAGGCCGTCCTGGTTCTCCGGCCGGGAACCACGGCTTGATGAGGGCAGTACTGAGCGCACAGCAGGCAGCCGGTGCAGCGGTCCTCGTCCACGGTCCACGCGGTCGGAGTCGGTGGAGCAAGCAGTCCGCGAAGCCAGGAAGTCTCAGGTGCCCGTAGGTCCGAATCCGGGATAACCGCCTGACGAGGGCAGATGCGGCTGACGGGGCAGCCTGGAGCACCGTCGCAGCGCGCGAGGTCGATGCTCGCTACCGGCTTGTCCTCGCGCCGTGTCCTGCCGCCTTCGGGGTGCTGGTTTCTCGTCTTCTTGCGTGCGGCCGACATGTGCGCTCCATTTTACGATCGAGGTGGGAACCACCCGTGACGCCAAGGGTCCGGGGGTGGTCGTCGGATGTACCGGTCGGCATCTGATACCCACGGGGGTATGGAATGGCTTCAGTCTACACTGATGGCGCTCTCTCGACAAGCGCCCGCCCCGCCCGCGTATGGCCGTCTATTCGGCCGCTTCGGGGGGCGGGGCGGAGGTGCCCGGAGGGGTGCGCGCGTCGGCAGTGGCGAAGTCGATGAGCACCTCGTAGGCGCCGTCCACCAACTTGATCTTCACCTCTCGCGCGCACTGCTGGAAGACGTGCAGCATCCCCTGGTTGTCGGGCAGGACCTCGGCCCTGAAGCCGGCCAGGCCTCGTTCCGTGCCAAGCTCGATGAGGTACTGCAGCAGGCGCATCCCCAGGCCCCGGTGCTGCCAGTCGTCGCGCACCATGAAGGCGACCTCAGCGTAGTCGTCGTCGGGGCTGAGGCGCCACTCAGCCAAAGCGACCAGCTCGGCTGCGCCCGGGCCCGAGCGGGCAGCCGCCAGACTCATCGTGGTGCGGTAGTCGATGTTGACGATGGCGTCGCGCTCGTCGCGCGGGTAGGTGGCCTTGGCGTTCATGAAGCGCTTGTAGACGGCATCCTCGCTGGTGTCGTAGAACAGATCCCGCACCAAGGCATCGTCAGTCGGACGCAGAGGACGGAAGAGTACCGTTCCGCCGTCGTCGAGGGTCACGTAGCGCTCCAGTTCGTCCGGGTATCGATCGCTGCGTGGGGATTCCTGGTCCATGAAGATGTAGCGTCGCTCCTTGGCGTGAGCCAGCAGTTCGGCGCGGTGGTCCGGGTGGGCGATCTGTATCAGAGCCATGGCTCGCTCGCGGATGGACTTGCCGTGGAGGTAGGCAATTCCGTGCTCGGTGACCACGTAGTGGACTCCGCCTCGGGTGGTCACCACTCCGGCTCCTTCGGAGAGGTGCGGGACGATCCGGCTTCTACCCTCCGCCGCTTCAGAAGGCAGGCAAATGACGGGCTTGCCTCCGCGGGATCTCGCAGCTCCGCGCATGAAATCCACCTGGCCGCCGATGCCGCTGTAGAAGTCGTAGCCGAGAGAGTCGGAGCAGACTTGGCCGGTCAAGTCGATCTCCAGCGCGGCATTTACGGCCACCATCTTGTCGTTCTGGCCGATTATGTAGGGGTCGTTGGTATAGCTGGAGGGGCGGAACTCACACATGGGGTTGTCGTGGACGAACTCGTACAAGCGGTGGGTCCCCATGCAGAACGAGGCGAGGATCTTGCCGCGGTGGAGGGTCTTGAGCGAATTGTTGATCACGCCTTCGGAGATCAGATCGATCACCGCGTCGGTGAACATCTCCGTGTGGAGCCCCAAGTCTCGCCTGTTGTGCAGGTGATCGAGCATGGCGCCCGTCACGGAGCCAATCCCCACCTGGAGACAGCAGCCGTCGTCCACCAGTTTGGCTACTTGGCGGCCGATCTCGCGGGAGACCTCGGTGGTCTCGTGCAGCGGGACCGTGAGGATCGGCTCATCGAGTTCCACGACGACGTTCAAATCGTCCACGTGGATGAACGAATCTCCCAACGTGCGGGGCATGAGCCGGTTCACCTGGGCGATGCGGATACGCGCGCTCTCAGCCGCGGGCTTCGTGATGTCCACGGCTACGCCATACGAGCACGTGCCGTGAGCGTCGGGAGGGGATACTTGGATGAGGGCGACGTCCACAGGGATGTGCCCATCGGTGAACAGCGCGGGCACCTCCGAAAGGAACACCGGCGTGTAGTCAGCTCGACCCTCAGCCACGTCGGAGCGCACATCGTGTCCGATGAAGAAGGAGTTGTGACGGAAGGTGTCGCTGAAGCGGGGAGCCGTGTAAGGGGCGGTTCCCAGGGTGAGCAGGTGGTAGACCTCCGAATCGACGAGCTTCGAGCCCATCTCGGCGAGCCCACGCACCAAGGATTGCGGCTCGCCGCACCCTGCGCCTATGAAGATGCGGTCGCCTCTCCGGATGTTGGATAGGGCGTCCCGCACAGTCGTGCGCTTGGCCTCGTAGCGGGCCTGCCAATGACTATCCGCCATCACCTCTCCCGTGCCGTCGAGTCACAACGAAGTCGTTGCTCCCAGAACATACACCAAGAAGTCGACGGGTATGGGGTTGAACGGAGAGGGCGGCCGGGGCCGCCCTCTCCGTTCAGTCTCCCAAGAGCCGGGATGGACCGGACTCTCTCGGTATAGTCTCGTCCGCAGGCGTCTCGAGTCGGGTCGTCCGGTCAGACGCTCCGGTTGGCGACGAGGTTGTCCACCACGGTGGGGTCGGCCAACGTCGAGGTGTCGCCCAGATCGCTGACGTCGTTGGCCGCGATCTTCTTCAAGATGCGCCGCATGATCTTGCCGCTGCGTGTCTTGGGGAGTCCGGGGGCCCACTGGATGACGTCAGGTGTGGCTATCGGGCCGATCTCCTTGCGGACGTGTGCGACGAGCATCTTCTTGAGCTCGTCCGACGGTTCGACGCCGACGTTCAGCGTGACGTAGGCGTAGATTCCCTGGCCCTTGATGTCGTGAGGCATGCCGACCACGGCTGCTTCGGCGACGGAGTCGTGACTCACCAGGGCCGACTCGACCTCGGCGGTGCCCATGCGGTGCCCGGACACGTTGATGACGTCGTCGACGCGCCCCGTGATCCAATAGTAGCCGTCTTCATCGCGCCTACAACCGTCACCGGTGAAGTACAGCCCGGGGTATTGCTTGAAGTAGGTGTCGAAGAAGCGGTTGGTATCGCCGTATACACCGCGCATCTGACCGGGCCAGGGCCGGCGGATGCAGAGGTTGCCCACTCCGGGCCCCTCGACCTCGACGCCGTCGGCGTCGACCAACACGGGTTCCACGCCGAAGAACGGCAGAGTGGCCGAGCCGGGCTTGATCTTCATGGCCCCGGGGAGCGGCGTGATGAGGATGCCGCCGGTCTCGGTCTGCCACCAGGTGTCGACGATGGGGCAGCGTCCTTCGCCCACCAGACCGTGGTACCAGAGCCACACTTCCGGGTTTATGGGCTCTCCCACCGTCCCAAGAAGGCGGAGTGAGGAACGGTCGTGTTTCGTGACCCAATCGTCGCCTTCGCGGGCGATGGCGCGGAGGGCTGTAGGGGCGGTGTAGAACTGGGTGACTTTATACTTCTCCACCACCGCCCAGAAGCGGTCGGGCGCGGGGTAGTTGGGCACTCCCTCGAACATGACGGATGTAGCGCCGTTGGCCAACGGGCCGTAGACGATGTAGCTGTGCCCAGTGACCCAGCCGATGTCGGCGGTGCACCAGAAGACGTCTTCGGGATGGTAGTCGAAGACCAGCTCGTGTGTATAGCTCGTGTAGACGGCGTAGCCGCCCGTAGTGTGCATGACGCCCTTGGGCTTGCCGGTGGACCCGGAGGTGTAGAGGATGAACAGAGGATCTTCAGCGTCCATCTCTTCGCACGGCGAGTCGGTGGTGATGTCGTCGGCCGACATCTCCTCGTGATACCAGGAGTCGCGCGCTTCGTCCCAGTCGACGCCCAGGCCGGTATGGCGCACGACGATGCAGGTGTTCATGCTGGGGCAGGCGGCCATGGCCTCGTCGGCGGCGGCCTTCAGCGGGACGTTCTTGGACCCGCGCAACCCGCCGTCGGCGGTGATCATGATGGTCGACTCGCAGTCGAGGATGCGGTCGCGGAGAGAGTCGGACGAGAAGCCGCCGAAAACCACGCTGTGGATGGCACCGATGCGGGCGCAGGCCAACATGGCCACCGGTAGTTCGGGGATCATCGGGAGATAGATGGTGACGCGATCGCCCTTCTTCACACCCTTCTTGCGCAGGACGTTCGCGAACTTCGCCACTTCGGCCCACAGTTGGCGATAGGTGATGGTGCGGGATACCTCCGGGGAATCACCTTCCCAGTAGAAGGCCACCTTGTCCGCCGCTTCGGTCTCGAGGTGACGGTCGAGGCAGTTGTAGCTCAGATTGAGCTTGCCACCGTCGAACCAGCGGATCTTGGCGTTCTTGAAGTCGTGGTCTTGGACCTTATCCCACTTCTTGAACCAGGTGATGCGTTCGGCGACTTCCGCCCAGAAGGCGTCGGATTCGTCGACCGACCTTCGATACATCTCGTTGTACTGGTCCATGCTCGAGATCCAGGCGTGCTTCTGAAAGCTTGCAGGCACGTCGAAGACCTTGCCCTCGAGAGAGACTTCATTGGCCACGTTCAACCTCCGCAGATAGTTGTCACTGGCTCGCCCCGGCCAGCTTCAAGGGTTGATACGGCAGGCGGATTCAAAGAAACCATACAGGCGGGCGCGGGTCGAGGCAATGAGACCTTGGATGTTTCCGCGAGCGGCCGATAGCGTTCCGCGACCGGCCCTCACCGGGGGAGGAGCGGCGTCCGGGAGTGCTGCGCGTTCGCGCTTCGGGCCCGGAGACGGCGCCATGCGGGGACACGTGACGATGCCGCCGCCGGACCCGACGGTGCCGGACCCGACGGCGCCCGACTCGACGGCGCCCGACCCGACGGCGCCCGCGCTCAGTCGACCACCCCGCACCATCGCATCGCCGTCAGTGCCGCGGCGGCGGCAAGATCGACGAGATCCTCTACCGGTACGTATTCGTCCACCGCGTGCGCCGTGTGCATGCCGCCGGGGCCGAAGGAGAAGCTGGGAGTGTGGCCCCAGCGCGTGAAGGTGGCCGCGTCGTGCCAGGAGTCGAGGCCGCTGATCTTGCCCGGCCGGCCGAGGACCGAGCCTGCGCCGAGGGCGAGTGTCACGAGCGGGTGGTCCGCGGCGATCTCGGCGGGGACGACATCGACCGTCCAGTGGAAGCGGGGAGAGTGCCGGGCCAACCACGGGTCCGCCGCAGCGGCGGCCTGGATCCACTCCATCACCTCCAGCTCGACGGCACGGCCGGTGCCGGCGGCATCGACATGGGTGGGCAGATAGGAGATGTCGACGACCATCTCGCATCGTTCGGGATAGGTGACCATCCAGTTCCCGCCGTGGATGATCGTGGGCACGATGTCACCGGGAGGGAGGAGAGGGTGCTTCTGGTCTTGGCGGTCTCGCCACTCCTCGCGGAGGGACCGGATGGCATCAAGGACCAATCCCATCTTCTCGATGGCGTTCACCGCGCCGCCGTCGCGCCAGTGCGGTTGGCGCATTTCCGCGTGGCCCGCCCGCCCGTCGACGACGATCGTGGGGGTTACCGTGCCGCGGCAGGAGACCCAAGCGTCGAAACCTGTGGGCTCCGCCACCATGCATGCGTCGGCGCGGATCCCCCGCTGCACGAGCGCGAACCCCCCGGCGCCTGAAGACTCCTCGTCGGTGTTCGTCGATACGATGAGATCCCCGGCGAGGCGGACGCCGAGCCTGGCGAGCACCTCGGCGGCGAGCACGAAAGACGCGATGCCGCCCTTCATGTCGGCCGCGCCGCGACCGTAGAGGCGGCCGCCTCGGACTTCGGGCGACAGCGGAGGCGAGGTCCACAAGGAGATGTCGCCCGGGTCCACGGCATCAATGTGGCCGTTGAGCATGAGGCTCCGTCCGCCGCAGGTCCCTCGGAAGCACGCAGCCATTTGCGGCCGACCCCGGAAATCCAACGTGGGCGGGACGAAGCGTGAGTCGGGAGCGGTCGGCTCGGGTTCCCAGAGGTCGACGGTGGCGCCTGCGGTCTCGAGGCGCCGCGCCAGCGCTCCTTGGAGGAAGGCCTCGTCGCGCGCCGGGGCACCCGGATCTCGGGCCGTCGTGTCGTAGGAGATCAGCTCCGAAGCCAACGCCACGATCTCGTCGCGCGCCTCTCGGATCGAGGCTACGACTCCCTTTTCGTGCGCATCGAGTGGTTCCAGGGCGGGCATCCGATCCTCCTGCGCGGTCGTGGCGAGTGGCGGTTCCAAGCTATCACCCGCGCACGACCGCGTCGATGAGATCTCGACACTGACTGCAGGAGGCGTTCGCGACCTGGGCGCCTGCGGGTGCATCGGAGTGGCATCGGGGGTTTCCGAGGGCCACCGGGGATCCGCAGGCGCGTGGGCCGGGGCCCGCCTATGCGTGGAAGAGAACGGCCGGGCACCCCTGCGGGGTAGCCCGGCCGTTCGACAAGGTGCTGTGCGCTCGAGAGCGCCCGACTGCTGTCAGATCCGAGGTCCGGCTAGTTGCCCCAGCCGCCCATCATGCTACCGGCGGAGCCGCCGCCCATCATGCCGCCGCCCCAGCCG
>DASRMJ010000343.1:0-5106 GCA_035647995.1 Thermoleophilia bacterium
ACGTAGATCTGATCGTCATCGGGCGCCGCGGCCTTGGGAAGTTCTCGGGGCTGCTCTTGGGTTCCACCTCGGACCGGGTGTTGCACTACGCCACCGTGCCGGTGTTGGTAGCGCACTGACCAGCGGCGACACACAGCCGGACCATCCCCGTGCGGTGAGTGAGACCAGCTAGATCTGCCACTTGCACCCTTTATACCCCGTAGGGTATGATGGGTCCGCACGACGCATCTCCCCGCACAACGCATCCTCCACCCGGAGTTGCGGGACACTTGTGGGGTCGAACCGTGCACGTATGTGATTGGCGTCACAATCGACGCGGCATAGGCGCAGCGCACTACAGGGAGGTTCTCGTACATGAAGCAGTTGCTGGTGATCGGCGCCGGAACGGCGGGCACGATGGCCGTCAACCGACTCCGCCGGGCCCTGGATGCCGACGAGTGGAAGATCACCATCGTCGACCCCAAAGAGACGCACTACTACCAACCCGGCTTCCTCTTCATCCCCTTTGGCATGTACAGCAAGAACGACGTGGTGAAGCCGAAGCGCGACTTCATCCCCGTCGGTGTCGAGATGATCAAGGCGGCAGCCGACGTCATCGAGCCCGACCACAATCAAGTGAAGCTCAGCGACGGTCGGATACTCCATTACGACTTCCTGGTGATCGCCACCGGCACACAGACGCGGCCCGAAGAGACCCCGGGCCTGATGGAGTCCGAGTGGCAGCGCTCCATCTTCGACTTCTACACGGTGGAAGGCGCGGTGGCGCTGGCGAAGCATCTGCGCACCTGGCAGGGCGGCAGGCTGGTGGTAAACGTCGTGGAGAACCCCATCAAGTGCCCGGTCGCGCCGCTTGAGTTCATCATGCTCGCCGACTGGTTCTTCCACGAGCAAGGCATCCGCGACAAGGTGGAACTGATCTACGCCACTCCCCTCCCGGGCGCCTTCACGAAGCCCATAGCCTCCAAGCATCTGGGCGATATCCTCGAGCAGAAGAGCGTCGAGGTCATCCCCGAGTTCATGGTGGAGCGGGTCGACCCTGAAGCCAAGAAGCTCGTGCACTACGACGAGAGCGAGGTGGGATACGACCTGTTGGTGACGATCCCGCTCAACATGGGCGATGACCTCATCGCGCGCTCCGGGCTTGGCGACGAGTTGAACTACGTGCCGGTGGACAAGCACACCTTCCTGTCCGACGCGCACGAGAACATCTTCGCCCTGGGCGACGCGGCGGCCCTACCCACGTCCAAGGCAGGATCCGTGGCCCACTACGCCGTGGACTGCTTCTGCGAGAACTTCGTTCGCTACATCGACGGGCTGGAGATGATGCCGACGTTCGACGGTCACGCGAACTGCTTCATCGAATCCGGCTTCGGCAAGGGGCTCTTGATCGACTTCAACTACGACGTCGAACCCCTCCCCGGACACTTCCCGCTGCCAGGGGTGGGTCCGTTCTCCTTGCTGCAGGAGTCCGAGATGAACCACTGGGGCAAGATGATGTTCCGCTGGATCTACTGGAACACCCTGCTCAAGGGCAAAGACCTGCCACTGCCCGCTCGCATGAGCATGTCGGGCAAGCGGCGCACGTAGGGGGCGAGGGATGGAACAGACACCCGTCACTCTCGACCAGAAGCTCGACCGGCTCGCCGAGCAGGTCCAGTACCTGTCCGACCAGGCGCAATGTTCTGCCCGCAGGCAGGAGGCGCGCGCCGAGCTGCTCGACGACGCGACGCCCATCATCAACGACGTCTTCCGCATCACCACGGAGCAGCTGGAGGAAGTGCAGGACTACGTCGACCTGTCTGACCTGCTGCGCCTACTCAAGCGTCTCATGCGTAACACCCGCAACCTGGACGCGATGCTCGACCAACTCGAGAGCCTGTCCGACCTCGGGCAGACGGTCGGCCCCCTCGTCGGCGACGCCTTCGACAGGACTACTGACCTTCTCGAGGCGGCCGAGAACAAGGGCTACTTCACCTTCGCCAAGGGTGGGGTGAAGGTCATGGACAACGTGGTCACGTCCTTCGGAGAGGAAGACCTCGGGCACCTGGGCGACAACATCGTGTTGATCCTGAGCGTGATCAAGGACATGACCCAGCCTCAGATCCTGAGCCTCGTCCGCGCGATCATCTCTGAGGGAGAAGTCGAGATAGCGCAGCCGGTCAACACGTCGCTGCCGGCGTTGCTGAAGCAGATGCGTGACCCGGATGTGCGTCGGGGCTTCGGGCTCACAATGCGGGTGCTCGGCATAATCGGCGCGCAGGTGCCCGGTAAGTAGGGACATCACCCGTGCCGGCGAGACTCCGCGCGGGGACGACAACGGCAAGACAACCGAACGACAGGAGGAAGGCCGAGTGGCGACCAGATCGATCGCTGGTATAGAAGTGCAGGTGAACGACGAAGGGTACATGACGGACCCGGCCGAGTGGACCAAGGACATCGCAGTCGAGATAGCCGGGGAAGAGAACCTCGGCGAACTGACCGACGCCCATTGGAGGGTGATCGACTTCTGCCGCGATTCGGCGCAGAAATTGAACGGGAAGTCGCCCACGCTGCGGCAGATCACCACCGGGACCGGGGTGACGACCAAGGAGCTGTTCGGCCTGTTCCCAAAGGGCCCGGCGAAGAAGGTGGCCCGCATAGCCGGCCTGGGCAAGCCTGAAGGCTGTGTCTAGCCGTCTAGCGGCTCTCAGCAACCCCACACGACAGAAGAAGCCCACAGGAGGCATACCACATGACCGAAGAGAACCGACACATAGCGTTCATCTGCTCAAAGGGCGCCCTCGATATGGCGTACCCCGCACTGGTCATGGGCTGGGCGGCCCTGGGCAACGGCATCGATGTGACCATCTTCTTCACGTTCTGGGGCATGGATATCATCAATGAGAAGCGGGTCGATCACCTGGAGATAGCCCCCGTTGCCAATACCAGCATGAAGATGGGCATGATGGGCGTGCCCGGCAACCTGGGGATCCCCAATCTCATGGGCGTGCTGCCCGGCATGACGGCGTTCTCCACCAGCCTCATGAAGAAGAAGATGACCGAGGTTGGAGCGCCGCCGGTGCGCGAATACCTGCAGATGCTCGTGGACGGAGGCGCCAAGCTCTACGCCTGCAAGATGTCGGCGGACATGATGGAGCTGAAGATGGAAGACTTCGTCGACGGCGTGATCGACATTGTCACCGCGAGCGACTTCATGGACCTGACCGATGGCGCGCAGATGGTGTTCATTTAGGAGGGACCCTCGTCGGACGACATCCTCGGGGCCGGCCGGGCGTCACAAGAAGCGCGTCGGAAGTGCGCACGAGGTGCCGCTATCCGCCGGGCGCGGCTGGCCCCCCGATCAGCCCGGTAGGCAGGTGAAACCCTGCTCGGCGAAGTGCCCGTCGAGGGTGAATGCGTGTCGCGACCCTCTCGAGCGCATCACGGCGAAACCTACCGCGTCCACCAAACTGATGTCGCGACGGCGGGCGCCACGCACAAGCGCCAGCGCGGTGCCATGCACGGCCTCATCCACCCAGACGACCTTCAACCAGGGAAGAACGAAGTCTTGGAATGCTCCCACCGCATCCGGCCCCAACCTGCGCTGCAACAACGCGGTGAGCTCAAGTAGGACGTAGTTGGTGGTGAGCAGCGACACGTCCGACCGCACGAGTCGCTCCCATACCGCGACCACCTCCGCACTCCGCACCTGTGCGCGGTCGAAGACGGCGTACAGGGCCGAGGTGTCGAGGAAGCAGGGCTGCCCCGCTCCCGGCCAGGACTCGTCGCCCGCCGATATGTCCCTCGGCCCGCTCACTGCCCTAGGTACGCCTCCGCCAGTTCGTCGTCGTGCCGCTCGGCAACGTGGGGCAGACCGGAATCGAAGGACCCCGCGACACGGAGTGCGTCCAGACGATCGCGGCGGGTGAGTTCGCTCGAAGATTCGAGAACCATGTCGACCCCCCGGCGGATCATCTCCGCGAGAGAGACTTCCTCGGCAGCCGCGATCTCGCGGAGCCGACGAGCCTGATCGTCGTGAAGCTGGATTTGCGTTCGTATCATGAAGCTACCTCCCTCGTGGCATCATGATAACACTCCATGCCCACATGCTGTATCTGAAAGCGGCGCCGCATCACGAGTCTGGAAGGCACCTACGCTCGGACCGGGTTCGCCGAGCCCGCGACCCTAGCCGAGGAACGACGCGCGCACGATCTCCGGGTCGAGGCGGCCGACGTGATAGGTCCGTCCGCTCCTGGTGTTGGTGATCCACATCTCGGCCGGGCTGAAGAGAAGCGGGTCGAGCTGGTAGAAGTCCGCGCAGGCGCGCTCATACAGGCTGCCGAAAGGCACGCCCCAGTCCGGGGAGGCCGACGGCGGCAGCATGTCGAGAACGGCCTCGACGGCGGCGTCTTCACACGTGACAGAGAGCCACGCGCGGCCGCCGTAGATGATCCCGTCGTTCGTGCGGCCGACGGCGACGAGGTCGTCGGCGGCCACCGGCGCCACGGGGCACGAGCCGAAGGCGGAGATCACCGTGGTGAGGTCGAAGCCCGAGCGGTGCAGCTTGTATAGAGCCGTCTCGACCACTCGAGCGGCCACTTGCACCGATCCCGCCAGGCTCGCGGTCGGCGCTACCAGCAGGTAGAGGCCCTCCGCGGAGAGACGGCAGCAGCGCTCTGCGATCCAGTCTGCGGCGCGGTCGCCGGGCAGGTCCCACGTCTCCATGGAGAGCACGGCGGCTTGCGCGACCTCCACATGCGGGATGATCGCGAAGATGGGTTCACGTCGGCAGAGAGCGCGCGCCGGCCCAGAGCCGAGGGCGTAGAAGCCGGGGGCGTCACCCTGCGGAGGCACTTCCACGGCCCAGCCCGCCAACTGCGAGCCCATGCACGCGAGAAGGGGATGCCTAACGTCCACCTCGACGGCCGGCGTGGACCAACCGCCGAGTTCCGCCACCTTCAGCCGCACATCTCCCAGCCCACCCATGCAGGCTTCGGCGTAGAGACGTCCGGCTTCGAAGGAACCCGCCGTCCGAGCGCCACAGTCAATGACCGTGGCGCCGTTGCCGAGCCGGTGAGCAGCAATGCCCAGCTCCGCGGAACGGGCGATCATGCGCTCAACGATAGC
>DASRMJ010000344.1:0-2643 GCA_035647995.1 Thermoleophilia bacterium
GTATGCCCGCGCCCGGTAAACCCGCGATAAGGTTTCGATGAGAGCCTTCTTACAGACCACCCAGCGCTGCACCCTCCGCGCGGCCCATCCCCGTCGATGGGCCCTGGGCACGACATCCGGGAGCCGGCCTCAGTCGATGCGCTCGCCGGCCTTCGGCCCGGCGCTCATATCCCACACCGAGTCCACCAGGATGCGGACCACGTAGGTGACCGGCGGCAGACCCATCTGCAGGGCCGCCATCTGCTCTGTCACCTTGTCGAACAGCTCCCCAGTCTGGATCATGTCGGCCACGCCCTTCAACTGCACGGCCACCTTCTTGTCAGGCGCGTTCTTGTCGGCCGCGAAGACGCCCACGGCGACGCGGCTGTTGTAGAGGAGGTTGTCGCGGGTCTTCTTGGAGAAGATGTCGGCGAAGTAGATGTGGTCGTCGTCGAGCAGCGCTCCGCTGCCCTTGATCGCCACGTTCGGCCAGCCATCCTCCCCGATGGTCGCCACCCAGACGTTGTGGCCTCCCCGCAACAACTCCTTCACATTCTCAGGAATCTGTGCCATTCCGGATCTTCCTTTCTGCGATTTCCTTGATCTGCTCGGGCCGGGAGATGAAGACCATACGATCGACCACCTCGTCGCGCGGCGCCGGGCCCTTGTGCGGTTCCAGTGTCCAGTTCCCATTCACCAGACTGAACAACCACGCATCGCCGCTCAGCCGGACGATCCCTTTGCCGCGCACCACGCGTTCTGGGAGCCCAGCCAGCCAGCTGCGCAGCTCCGACTGCGACCCGCCCGGCCACTGCACCACCAGGGACATCAGGCGGTCGGGCGGCGTCACCTCGGCTGTCTCGTCCGATAGGAGGTCGTCGATGTAGGCTTCCAGTTCCGCCTCGGACATGACCGGGAGACTGTCCGCCGGCCCCTGTCCGTCGGGGTCGTCGTCGGCTGCGGCCAGCCTCCGCAGGCCTCCCTCGCGGAACAGCCCTTCGAACGAGACGTCCGCGTAAACGGTCTCGTAGAAACGCGGGTCCGGGTTGAACCCGCGGACGATCTCCTTGATCTCCTCCACCGTCTGCGGGGACACGAGGTCGATCTTGTTGATGATGAACACGTCGGAGGCGGCGAGCTGCTTCTCGATCGCCAGGAACGACTCGTACGTGTCGAGAAAGTTGTCGGCATCGACCACGCAGAACTTGTCACGCAGGTTGAAGGCGCCTCCGAAGATGGGGAGCTTGAGGTCGCGGTCGAGGTCACTGGGGTTCGCCACGCCCGTGGTCTCGATCAGCATGATGTCCGGCCGCACGGAGTGGGCGATCTCGTGCAGTCCCTTAATGAAATCCGTCTTGACGCAGGCGCAGAAGATCGAGCCCTTGCTGATCTCGAGCATGTCGAGATCCTCGCCTTCCACCAGGTTGCCGTCCAGCCCCATCTCCCCGAACTCGTTCATGAGGATAAGAAAGCGGAGGTCCTCCGGGACGACCTTGATCAAACGGTTCAGAAACGTCGTCTTCCCCGCGCCCAAGAACCCGGAGATGAGGTAGACGTCGATCTCAGCGGCCACGACCGGCCCGCTCCGTCATCAAATCGGCCACCTCGTCGGGCGAGAGCACCCGCCCCGTGGAGACGACTTCCCCGTCGAGCACCAGCGCGGGCGTGACCCGTACCCCCAGCCGCAGGAACTCGTCCACGTCGGCGACCTTCTCCACCACGTGGCCCGCGACGGGATCGCGCGTGGCAGCAGTCGTGGCGCTGTCGTAGAGGTCGTTGCACTTCTTGCATCCAGAGCCCAACACCTGCACCAACATGTCGCACCTCCAACCAGGCTTCGCTGCAACTATTGTAGCAAAGGGGTCCGGCCGCGCCTGCGGCGAGCAGCGGTAGCGGCGCCGCTACCGCTGCTCCACGGCCGCGCGGCAGCGAACAGCGACGGCCACGCGGCAACTGATGCCCCGGTGGGCGCGGGACTCACGCCCGCCTTAGCCACTTCCGATGGAACAACCACACTCCAAGCGCGAAGTAGGCGACCGAGAGCACCGACAGCACGGACAGCTCGTAGGCCACGTCGCCCAGTCCCTCACCCAGCGTGAGCACCTTGCCGAGCGCCGCCACCGCGTGGGTGGGCGGCAGGACGTCGTACGGCCCGAACGAGTGCCCCAACAGCCGGAAGAGCGTCACGCGGGGGACCGGGAAGATCGCGCCTGAGAAGAACATGAACAGGATGAGAGGAAAGTTCGCCGCCAGGAAGGCCTGTGTCACCGTCTTCACCAGCGCACCTACCACCAACCCGGCGCCGACGATGCAGAGGCTCGTGACCGCGCACACCAGCACGGCCACCCATAGAGGGCCCTGGCTGTGGAAGCCCACCATCGTCGCGGTGCCGAACGTCAGCAGCACAGCCGTCACCCCCACGAGCACCGGCGCCACACTCACACCGACCATGAGATCGAACGACGTCATCCGCGTGAGTTGAAGACGGCGCAGCGTCCCGGACTCGACCTCTCGGGCCACGGCCATCGCCGTCAAGAACACCAGCATCATCACAGAGAACACGATGAGCCCGGGCACGTACGCCTCGAACTCGGTTCGGGTCGCGGACCCACCCAGGGGCTCCTCGGCCAGACCGACGGGACTCGGCACGCCCGCGGCACTCCG
>DASRMJ010000345.1:0-4382 GCA_035647995.1 Thermoleophilia bacterium
ACGTGCTTGTGCACCGCAGCGCGGGAGATGTTGAGGTCGTGGGCGAGATCCTGGCCCGAGACCCTTTCGCCCGAGTAGAGTCGCGCGACTATGCGAACGCGCTGCGCCACCCCGCCGTCCATCCACTCCAGACGGCTTCGCAGCCAAGAATCCACGTAGTCCGGGTCCAGACGGTACGCCGCCTGAAGGCCGTCCGGATGGGCCGATGAACCTTTGATGCTTCCCTCGAGTCTGGTATCTTGTGGCGTCCCCTGCATCCAGCAGGACCCCTCGATTCCTGGAAAGGTGTGTGGCGGTTCGATGACCGTTGGGATACTCGAACGCGTATGGCTGGGCGGTTGGAAGGCTCGGCTCGTCATGGCTGTGGCCGTCGTCGTCGCCCTGGTGGTGTTCGCGATTCTAGTGGACACCGCTCTCTCCTACAATCGCGTGCACTCCGGGATATCCATCTCCGGAGTAGACACGGGTCGCATGTCCCCGGAGTACGCCGAGGCCGACCTCACCCGACGGGTAGAGCGCTCCGCCAACAACCCGGTCACGCTCGTCGCGGACGACGGACGCACGTGGCAGGTACTGCCCGCCGATGTGGGCGTGCAGGTTGACGAGGCCGCCACCGTCCAAGCGGCTATGGCGGTCTCGCGCGACGGCAACGTCCTGCAGGACCTCAAGAGCCGCTTCTCGCTCTACTTCTCGAAGAAGGACGTGCCGCTGGACGCGACCCTCGACCCGGCGCTCCTCGACACGCTGCTCGAGGGGGTCGCGAGCGCCCTCGACGTCTCCGCGATCAACGCCGGCCTGGCCATCGACAGCAACGACATCTCGGTGATAGAGGGGCGTGAGGGCCTGGTCGTCGACAGGGGCGCCGTGCGGACCGAGGTCAAGAAGCTGCTGTTCTCGCTTACCTCCGGCCGAGTCACCATCCCAATGAAGGTCCAGACCCCGACCATACAGGCCGCCGACACCAGCGGGGCCGTTGACATGGCCAAGACCATGCTGAGTGGAGCGGTGGGCCTGGAGTACGGGGATGTCGTGTGGGCTCTGTCTCCCGCGGAGATCGCCCGGGCTATAGACTTTACGACCGAGGGCGAAGGAGCGGATTCTCGCCTGATACCCTTCTTGTCCGCCGACAGGCTGGCCGGCTTTTTCGAGGATGTCGCCAAGGCCGTCAAGAAGGACCCCGCGAACGCCACCTGGACGACCGACGGCGAGAAGGCCACGCTCGTCCCCGGCGTCCCGAGCACGAGCCTCGACTCGGTCAAGACCGCGGAAGACCTCACGCGGGCCGCCCTCTCACCCGACGCGCGGGTCGCTAAGGTGCAGCTGCTGGTGACTCCGGCGGGACGCACCACCGAGATGGCCGAGCAGATGGGCATCGTGGCCAAGTTGGCCGCCTTCACGACGGAGTTCGGCGGGTCGGAGGGTCGGCGCAAGAACGTCATGCACGCAGCCGAGCTCATCAGCGGCACGCTCCTGGCCCCAGGCCAAGAGTTCGATTTCGACACGGTGGTGGGGCAGCGCACGGCAGCCAACGGATTCACCACGGCACCGGCGATCATCGCCGGCAAACTGGAAGAGACGCTTGGCGGCGGCATTTGTCAGGTCTCCACCACGCTCTTCAACGCCGTCTTCTTCGCGGGACTCGACGTCACCGCCAGGTCGAACCACTCCCTCTACATCAGTCACTACCCCATGGGCCGCGACGCGACCGTCAGCTGGGGAGGTCCGGCGTTCAGGTTCGTCAACGACACGCCCAAGTGGATCCTGATCAAGGCGGCGGCCTCCAGAAGCAGTCTCACCTTCGTGATATACGGCAGGCCGCAGAACCGCCAAGTGACCCACACGACCGGAGATTGGTACGGCATCCAACCTCCCACCGAGAAGCGTGTGAAGACCGGCGAGCTGTTCGAGGGCGAACAACGCGTGGCCGATGAAGGCCAGACGGGCCGGAGCGTTCAGGTGACCCGCCTCGTGACCCAAGACGGCAAGACCATCCACCAGGATACCTTCACCAGCAAGTACCCGATGCGGCCGAAGATCATCGAGGAGGGCGCCAAGCCCACCACGACGACGACCCTGCCCACCACCAGCACCACGGCTACCACCACGACGACGGCCCCGTAGGAAGCAGCGGAGCCCCCGGCCGGGGGCTCCATGTCCCCGGCAAAGGCCGGCAGCGGCACGCGGGCCCCGGCAGCCCCCCACGCCTCAGGCGCTTCCGCGCCTCGCCGCGGCGGCGACCAAGCGGCGCCGGCACGCCGGCCCCGCCGGCGTGCCGGGACTCAAGCGAACGGCATCCGCCGCCGATACCCGTGCCATGGACCAGGCAACGACAAGGCGGCTGCCGACATGACGCTCCCGTTCGCCCTAGCCGTCGAGGACATCCCGGCTCGGGACATCACCGAGGAAGACGTCAAGCTCTTCGCCGTGCGCGCGTCCAACGACGACCCGGCCGCCTTCGGCATGCTCTACCGCCTCTACTTCCCGCAGCTGTTCACCTTCATCAACTTCAGGGTGTCGAGCCGAGAAGACGCCGAGGATCTGGCGAACGCGGTGTTCGAGAAGGCTTTACGCGCCATCGAGAGGTATCAGCCCAAGCCTGCGCAGTTCTCCACGTGGCTCTACACGATCGCCAAGAACTGCATCATCGATCACTACCGCCGGCGGCGACTGCCGGTCGATTCCGAAGCCGACGCGGCGGTCATCCCCTCGACCGATCTCGCGAACGACCCCATGCCTCGGGTGCTCTCAGAAGAGCGCAAGCGGACGCTGCGCGAGGCCCTGCTGGATCTGACGCCCGACCAGCGCGAGGTCGTGGAGTGCCGCTTCTTCTTCGAGCTTTCGATCCAGGAGACCGCGGCGGCGATGCTGAAGACCGAGGGCGCCGTCAAAGCCCTGCAGTTCCGTGCGCTCGAAGGTCTTCAGAAGCTTCTCACCGAGGACATCATCCTGTAGGAGTCGAAGCGCCGGCCGCGTCGGCGGCGTCGGCCGCGGCCCCGGGAGCAGGCCCCGACAAATAGGTCTCCGTGCCGCAGAACGGGCACCGCACCAAGCCTTTGCCGGCCAACTCGACGGCTCCTCCACAGTTCGGGCACTGCCCTTCCTTGATCTGAGCGGCCTCCGCCGAGACGAGCTCCCCCTTGTCCCAGTTGACGTAGCCGGTGAAGAGACCCTTCCCGATGAGGTCATACACGTAGTCGCGCACCTCGTCGCGCGAACAGTCGTTCTCGATGGCCAGGTCGGCCACCCCCACGCGGCCGCGGGTCATCACGGAGTTGAGTATGGCGCGTTCCTTGTCGGCCTTCGACTGCTGCACGATCTCGCCCCCGGACCGCATCAAGAAATACGCGCCCACGGCGAAGAAGGGGAGAGAGAAGAGGACGAACCCAAGGGCCGCCCCGGTCACCGACTTGCCGGTGGCCAACCCGGCTCCCAGCCAAACGGCGATCCCCACCCCAACGATCATCAGGACGATGCCCATGGTCCTGCTCTGCATCACGCCTCCTTGCTGTTCGTGCGGCGCCGCCCGAGCCGGGCGGCGCCGCGCAACCTCTTCGGTCACACTCTCTCTGCGGCGCCGCCCCAAGCCGCGACCGCGCCGGACGGGCGCGGCGCGGCGTCCGCGGGCGGGCCGAGCGCCTCGCCTATCCGGCCCGGAAGCCGCCTCCGCCGCCGCCTCCGGAGAACCCGCCGCCGAAACCTCCTCCACCGCCGCCCCAGGCCCCGCTGCCGGAACCGGAGCTGGAGGGTTTCGAGGTGAGCACGTTCGACATGCTGTTCAGACTGCTGAAGAGCCCGTCGGAGATATTGTCGAGACTCAGGCCGCCGAGACCGCCCGGCACACCCGCAGGCATGCCGCCCGGCATGCCGCCGACGTCGGCGACTACAGGCCCGGCGCCCGTTCCGGTGCCGGGCACCCACATGGGCCGGTACCAGATGGGAGCCGGCAACTCCAGCTGTTCGAACCTCCGCACCCAGTCGCGCTCGACGCCGAAGGCGATGGCGTACGGGAGGTAGCGGTCGAAAGTCTCGCGGGCCGTCGCCATGTCCTGATAGCGGGTGAGGTCCTGCAGGTAGTTGCGGAACGCCTCCCACTTGCGTTGCTCCTGCGCACCGAGCGAGGTCCGTTGCGGCATCGAGCGGGCGAACCCGAGCACGATGACGCCCGAGACGACGCCGCCGACGAGAAGCCACCCCCACCCCGGCACGTCCGACACCGCGAGCAACCCCGAGAACGCCACGAAGCCTGACAACACGAGGAAGCCGAGGATCTTCCACTTGGTGCGGGTGCGGGCGGGGTCGCCCGTGAACAGCCCGAGTGAGGTGACATCCTTGTAGACATCCTTGCAGATGGGATCCACGTGTTCGTAGAACTTGTCCTCTAG
>DASRMJ010000346.1:0-2673 GCA_035647995.1 Thermoleophilia bacterium
GTAGCAGATTGCCTTCTATACCCCCACAGGTATATTAGGCGACACCTTGCCTCGCGGGCGCCGCCGACGGTGCGCAGCACAGGTGCGGCGCACGCGAATGCCGCGCGGGTGGGCCACGAAGGTGCCCCCCGCTCCGACGGGCGACTGAGGGCTAGACCGCCACCGTGCACACGGAGGGACCGTCGTCACAGGTGACGCGACCGTCGAGGATCTCGATCACCCTGTCCACGTCGCGGGTGGATTCGGGGTTGTGCGTGACCATGATCACCGCGTGGCCGCTGTTGGCAAGGGTGCGGAGTTGCTCGAGGATCTGTCGGCCCGTGGCCGTATCCAGGCTCCCCACCGGCTCGTCGGCCAGCACGATGGGAGGGTCGTTCACGACCGCGCGGGCTATGGCCACGCGACCCTGCTCGCCACCCGAGAGCTCCGAGGGGAGACGGCGACTCTTGCGCTCGTCGAGACCCACGCGGGCCAGCGCCTCCAGCGCCTTCTCCCGCTTGCCCTTCTCCTTGAGGATGGCCAGGGGCAACATGACGTTCTCAAGAGCGGTCAAGTACGGCACCAACTCCAGCTGCTGGAACACGAAGCCGATGTACTCCCGCCGCAGATCGGCTTGACGTTCTTGCGAAAGGGAGTAGACATCGATGCCGTCGATCGAGAGCGAGCCGGAGGTGGGTGGGTTCATCGCTCCGAGAATGGACAGAAGGGTGGTCTTGCCCGACCCGGACGGACCCATGATGGCCGCATACTCCCCGGCTCGTATCTCGAGACTCACCTCGTGCAGGGCCACGACGCGGGCGTCGGTGGCCCCGTATTCCTTGTGCACGCTGTCTACCTTGATCAAAGCCACAGGTTTCCTCCAGCGATTCAAATGTACTTGAGGGCCGTCACGGGGTCGAGTTCGGCGGCCCTCCAAGCGGGATAGAGCGCGGCACTCAGCCCCACCACATAGGCGACGCCCAGGCCGGCCACGATCACCAATGGATGGACTACCAGACCGAGGGTGAGGCCCCCCACCAGTTTCGGCACCACCAAAGCCCCGGCGAGCCCACCGATGGTCCCCACGACGGCCCCCGCGGAGCTGAGCATCGCCGATTCGAGCAGTATGAGCGAGGCGATATGCCTGCGCTTGTAGCCCACCGCCCGCAACACGCCGATCTCCTTCTGCCTCTCCTTGACGGCGGTGAGCATGGTCACCATCACCACCGCGCCGGCGATGACCACGATCAGAAGAGTGACCGCCAGACCGAAGTCGGCCAGAGCGGAGTTGGCCTGCTCGGTGAACTCGATGCTGCTCTTGACCGACTGCACCGAGGCTTCCGGGAGCACATTCTGTATCTCGGCGGTGAGCTGATCGATGACATCGGTGTTGGCGGCGGTCACCTCGATCAAGTTCACGACGCCCGCCTGCCCGGTGAGGTCGGCCAGCACCGGACGGTCGAAGAACACCAGATTGTCCTCTTCGCCGCCGGTCTCCCATAAGATCCCCGAGACCCTGAAGCTTCGCCCGGAGATGACCACTTCGTCGCCCAGCTCGAGACCGAGCTCGTTGCGCACGTTCAATCCCACGAGCACCTCGCCACCACCCGCGGGGACACTGCCTTCGAGCTTCCACCACGGCTTGAAGCGTAGACTCGTCGGTAGATCGGTGCCGAGACCGAGAAGGGTGCGATCCTGCACATCGACGGGCGCCAAGAGGACCGGAAGGACTGCACTCATCGCGGAAGCCGAGGGCACCGCGCGCACGGCCTCGACATCACTCTCGCTGAGCCGTGGGATCTCCCCGTTGCCCGCCGACCCGACGCTCATTCCTCCGTAGGATAGGTTCAACTCGGCGGAAGCAGGCATGATGATGAGGTTGGATCCGTACTGGGTGAGGCGTTCGTCCATCGTGGCGCGCAAGGAGAGCACCAGCGAGAGCACCAGGACGATCGCACCGACCGCGACCGAGAGGCCGAAGGTGATCAAGGCCGCCTTCCCCTTGCGCCGGTGCAGGTATCCGAAAGCCAGATGTCGCAACTCCACGGTCAGACCCTCCGCATGGCCAGCGTCGGACTCAGGCCGGCCGCCCGGCGCGCCGGGTAGAGGCTCGCCAGCAGTACCACGAAGAACGTCGCAGCAAGAGCCGCGCCTAGATCGAGGGGTCCGGGGACCGATGTCGTGGCCACTCCGGCCACCATGCGGGCCACCGGTCCGTGTGCCGCGACGGCTAGAGCCACCCCGAGCACCCCCCCGAGCAGAGCGAGGGCAAGATTCTCGATCAGGATTATCTTGAAGATGTGCCGGCGACGGTAACCCACGGAGCGAAAGATCCCGATCTCGCCGCGGCGGTCCCGCACGCTGCCGAGCGTGATGGTGATGACGATGAGGCAGCCGACCAGCGTCATGAACCCGGAGAGGACCCAGCTGAAGAGGCGGAACTGCCCGATGAGGATCTCACGCGACTCGGCCGCCTTCAGGACCGCCGAGACACGCGCATTCGGTATCTCGGCCGATATCTGGGCGTTGATGGTCTCGATCGGACACGTGCTGCACCACGCGGCGACCTCGATGAAACTGAGTTCGTCCGGCCTGTTCCACAGTCTTTGTGCCGCGCCCAGATCGATGTATACGAGTTCGTCCTCCTGCGTTCCGGTTGGATCGAGGACGCCCGTCACCCGAAGGGTCTCGCCC
>DASRMJ010000347.1:0-3660 GCA_035647995.1 Thermoleophilia bacterium
GAGCAGCAGCAGGAGAACGACAGCGCGAGCCGGAAAGCCGAGCCACGCGCTTCGACGCTCGGCTGTGATTGGTGAGCAAAGCATGGGGGCATCCTAGCACGCCGCCCGGATGCCCGGGCAAGGCACGCGATGCGACACTGAGGTCGAAACATGCAAATGACAGCTTCCGTCCGACCCCCCTGCTACAGTCATCATGCCTGCGACGTGTCGTTCCGTCATAACCGACGAGAAGGGTGTGCTAGCTCCCTCGGTAAAGAGGGGTCCCGGGCTGTCGAACGGAGCGGCGACAGACCAAGACCGGACCATCACCATTGTTCCATGGTGGAGGGCGAGTGGGTTGACCGCAATGCCATCCGCATCCGTCTCAGATTGTTGGTTGCCGGACTTCAACGGAGCCGCCTGAGGCAGAAAAGCGCCCCGCCCCGGGGGGTACGTGGGGACGGGGCGGGTGCCGCCGAAGCAGCATTCGGATAGGGCAAACAAGGAGCCCCCGGAAGCGTCTGATCCTGGCTAAAAAGGACGCGTGTCGGAGGCTGATTCTCACCTCGGGATCCACATGCGGTCAACGCCGCGGATCCTAGCTCTATGTAAGGACCTACCTCTGGGGGTAGCTCTGTAAACGTACGGAAGCATGCCGCTCAGGTGAATCACCGTCCAGGCATCGGGAGGACAAGGGCCTGCTCCCGCTCGACACCCTCCCACTGGCCGCGGCCAGTGGGAGGAAGGGCAAGAAGCGCGCGCCCATTCTCTCACCAGGAATCCACAGGCCATTCTGGCCGGGCGCAAGGACTGCTACGGGAGCGCCGCACTTGCGAACAGCGCGGCCGGCCCAGAACCAGTCGCCGCCGGGGGGCAGGCGACCAGCTGGGTGGTAGCCGCCCTCCCACCGTCCGGCACGATCACTTCATCGTGCGCAGGTGAACGAAGCGCTCAGCTCTTCTGGGCGGACTTCACGAAGCGGGAGCGCAGGCCCTCGCTCGCGAGAAGGCGCTCGGCCGGCCGAAGCGACAGTAGTGCACCGAGCGCCGCGTTCGCAAAGGCCCGTCCACGCCCGTTCGTACCGTCGATGAGAAGGTCGGCCACCCGACCGCGCTCGATCATCGAGCGAACAAGGAACTCCGCCACGTCATCAGGGACGTGGGGCAGCTCCGGGCGGCGCTCGATGCGGAGGGCCTCCTTCTGGCACGAACCGAGGCACCCCGCGCACCCCAGGCAGCGACTGTCGTCGATGTGTGCGAGGAGACGCGGAGACCCGGCCGTCAGAGTTCGAAGCCGCGCGCGGCGGTCTGAGCCGCTTCTCCGTTCAGGATCTCGGCCGGGTCGAACGTCATCGTCCATCGCCCAGGTCGCGTACGAAGCCGAAGTGCTGCCCGTCGGCGAGCGGCGCGGTCGGCGGCCGCGGTGGCGACCGTATCGACCGATCCCGGCTTTCAACTCATCGATGTCGGGGAGGGTCATCTCAGGCTGCAGGGGCTGGGCCACTCGGAAGACGGAACCGCCAAGTTGGTCCTGATGACGGTTCGTGACGCGCACGGTGTGAGATCCGAGATCTTCGCCGCCGGTGAGACGCTGGCCCTCTTCGGCTATTCTGACCGAATCGTTCGCTACCATACGATTTGTGCTAGCCTAATCGTTCTCGCACATCCTCGGATCGGCGTCGGAGCACAACACAGATGGACAAGACCGATGCCGCGCGCGTCGTCGAGCTACTCGAAGACGTACGCCGGCTCTTCAAAGAGCACGTCAGCGGAGGAGGAGCTTCTCCGGGACTACCGCTCACCACTATCGTCATTCTGCGCGAGATCGGGCGGCAGCCCGGCGTAAGCGTGAGTGCCCTGGGGCGGAGGACGGGGCTTTCGAAAGGCCACGTCTCCAACGTCGTGGACCGCATGAGTATCGATGGATTGCTCGAGAAACGACCCGACCCGGAAGATCAACGCTGCGTGCGGATCGATCTGACCGACGAGGGCGCTGGACTTCTCTCTAGACTCGATCACAGGTACCAGGGATTCTGGGCGGAGTTGCTGGGCGACGTCGACGACATCGTCGCGGCCCGGATCATCGACGGGCTGGAGAGCCTGCGATGCTCTCTGCGCCCATGAACGCCATGCGATCAACACAGCCGAAGACTGTTGACCCATCCCGTTCCTCTCTCGGCGAGGATACGGGGGCTCACCCCAATCCCTGGCTGGTGCTTCTGAGCGTGGCGCTCGGGATGTTTATGGTCGTCGTCGACGTGTCCATCCTGAACATCGCCCTTCCGCAGATCGCGGGGAGCCTGCACGCCGGCATGAGCAGCATCCAATGGACGCTCATCGCCTACACGCTCCTGATGACCACTCTCGTGCCACTTTTCGGGCGGATCAGCGACGTCATCGGGCGCAAACGACTCTTCATCTTGGGGATGGCCATCTTCACTCTGGGGAGTCTGCTGGCCGCCCTCTCGCCCTCCATCCACTGGCTGATCGGGGCTCGGCTTGTCCAGGCGGTCGGTGGGGCTCTCATCACGACGAACACGCTGGCCATCATCGCCGACGTCTTTCCGCCGGGAAAACGGGGCGTGGCGATGGGGGTGCAGTCCATCCTGGTGAGCGGGGGGGCTGCTATCGGACCGACGCTCGGCGGCTTTCTGGTGACCCACTTCGGCTGGGAGGCCATCTTCTACGTGAACCTGCCTGTGGGCTTGATCGCGGTCACCCTCGCCCTCAAGATCCTGCCTTCCTTGCGCAGCCATCGTGCCCGAGAACCCCTCGATTGGCCGGGCGCGGGGCTGTTGATGACGAGCCTCGCCTCCATCCTGCTGGCCATGACGCAGGGCCCCTCCTGGGGCTGGACGTCGAGTGCCATACTCGGCCTGGCCGTCGTGGGCGTAGCCGCCGCCTCGGTCTTCGTCTGGTGGGAACTGCGCGCGCGGTATCCGCTCGTGGATCTCACGCTCTTCCGAAACAGGGCGTTCAGTGCTGGGCAGCTGGCCGGGTTGTCTGGGACCGTCGCCTTCGCCTCGATGATGTTCCTGCTCCCCTTCTACTGGCAGGGGCTGCGCGGCTTGAGCGCGCAGCAGGCGGGCATCATGATGCTCCCGCTCCCTATGGTACTCATGGTCGTGGCACCGATCTCGGGGCGGCTCTCCGACGGCTACGGCGCCCGGGCCATAGCCTCGACCGGACTGACGGTCGTTGCCGTCGCCCTGCTCCTCATCTCGCGGATCGGCGCTGAGACGCCGGTCTGGAGTGTGCTCGTGCGCGTGGCGGTTATGGGCTTGGGGCTGGGCATGTTCATGGCCCCCAACAACAACGCCGTGATGTCCAGTGTGGGGGCCCACCGGCGCGGCATCGCCTCCGGTCTCCTAGCGACCTTTCGCTTCACCGGTCAGAGTGTGGGCATCGCCTTCGTGGGGGCCGTGGTGGGTTCTCTTATGCGTTCCGGGACCGGGGTAGTGGGCAATGCCCTCCCCTCGCCCGACAGGTTCCGGGCGGTGGCCGGGGATCCGATCGCTCTTGCCGCGCTGAGCGACACCTTCGTGCATGCCATGCACGTCGCAAGCCTCGCCGCCATCCCCTTCGCCCTCCTGGGGGTCTTCTTCTCCCTCTGGAGGCCGGGCTCGGTTGGGAGCGGAGGGCCCCATACCGGGAGAGGGCAGGATGCCGAGGAGATCTGAAC
>DASRMJ010000348.1:0-2084 GCA_035647995.1 Thermoleophilia bacterium
GATGTGGCCTATGACGTCATACGGAGGCGCGGTCACAGAGTAGAGGCTTCCGGCGCGCCCGAGGTCGTATCTCCACGCACGGAAAGGGCCAACCGTTGCCACTGCATCTCCTCGGGAATCGCTCGAGAACCGGCTCCGTTGCTCTTGCTGCGGGGGGCGGGGCGCGGCACAGAATAGCGAATGATATCATCCGCAGCCTGCTGAGGTCCGAGTGTGGAGGTGGGTGTGACCGGGTTGGGAACCGTCCTCAATATGGGTGCCGTCATCGCCGGCACGGCGGTGGGCGTGGGCGTAGGGCAGCGACTTCCGGCTCGGGTGCGCGAGATCGTTACTGATGGCCTCGGCCTGCTCACGATCCTCATGGGGTTGCGCATGGCGCTCGAGACGGAGCAGTTCCTGGTGGTACTCGGCAGCGTCCTGGTGGGAGGACTGATCGGCGAAGCCCTCGATATCGAGCATCGCCTCGAACGGGTGGGTGATCGACTTCAAGCGCGACTCTCCACCGGGTCGAGCACGTTCAGCACCGGGTTCGTCACCGCGAGCATCATGTTCTGCGTGGGGCCCATGGCGGTGCTCGGGTCGATCGAAGACGGGCTCAGAGGGACGGTGGAGATCCTGTCGGTCAAGTCGATCCTCGACGGGTTCGCCTCGCTCGCCTTCGCTTCGACGCTCGGTTGGGGGGTGGGCTTCTCCGCTCTGTCGCTGCTCGTGTATCAGGGAGCGCTCACGTTGGGAGCCGGGTTCTTCGAGCGTGTCCTCACCGATTCCATGATCGCCGAGATGACCGCGGTGGGTGGTCTGCTCGTGTTGTCCATGGGACTGCGCCTGCTGCAGGTGCGAGAGATCCGCACGGGGAACTTCCTCCCGGCTCTGGTATTGGCCCCGGTGATCGTCGCGCTCGCCGGGTGAAGGCTGCGGCTTGAGCACGCCGCTCCGCCGCCGACCCGACCTCGTCACGCCACGGACGGCCACCGAAGAGGCTTCGGACATGTGCAGGAGAGGCCCAGGATGGGAACGGTCCGCCTGTGGGACAGAAATCAGACCGGAGGAGATGCAGACATGGGATTCTTCGACAAGCTGACTGTAGGCGCCGAAAAGGTGGCGAAGCAGGCTGAGAAAGCCCTCGAGCAAGGCAAGACCAAGGTCGAGGAACTCCAGCTCGAACGCCAGATGGACGGTCTGGCGAAGAAGCTCGGATACATGGAGTACGATGTGTCGCGCGGCCGCGAAGTGGATGCCGCGATCCGGCAGTCGTATCTCGATGAGATCGCGGGGTTGGAGGAGCAGATCGCTCTGAACAAGGCGCAGCGCGAGGCGGCCGCCGTCGTCGAAGAACCCGCAGCCGCGGCCGTGACCCCCGACGCACCGCCGGAAGCGACGGAATAGCCCGAGGGCGGAGGCCGTAGCGCGGACGGATGCGGAAGCTGAAGAGCGCGGGCGACACGACGCGCGAGCCGGGTGGACGGAGCTCGGCTGGGACGAGCGTTGAGCCCCACTCGGTTCTCGATCTGAGCGGAGCATCCCACCTGTTGGTCCGGTGCTCTCGTGCCGGACGGTCCACTCGGGTCGAGCGCCAGGTCGGCGCCCACAGCGCCGAACACGCCGAACACGCCGAACACGCCCGGGGGATCCGCGGCGCTCAGAGTGTCGACCGAGCCGTCGATGCCTGCGGCGAACCCACCATGATGCCCGCCCTTTTCGACCTGCGGTACGAAGGCGGGATCATCCAAGAAATGGGGTCGCTAGAGCCCCGGCCCGGCGAACGTGTAATCGATCTGGACGGAGCCTACCTGTGCGCCGGCCTCGTGGATGCGCACGTGCATCTGGCTCTGGGCGGCGCGTCCGTGACGGCCCCCCCGCCGCCGACCGCGCGCCGAGTCGCGGCCTCGCCGGAGAGTGCCGAGGATCTCACGCGTGAGGCTGTTGTGGCCGCGAACGGCGCGAACCACCTTGCGCACGGTGTGACTGCCGTCCGCGATCTGGGGGGGTACACGAGTGTCGCACCGGCGGCCCGCGGCGGGACGCGGCCGCTCGTGGTGAGTTCCGCCGGAGCCCTCACGCGTCGCGGGCACTACGGCGCGTTC
>DASRMJ010000349.1:0-8722 GCA_035647995.1 Thermoleophilia bacterium
AGTGCGTAGGTAGAAGGGCACGCCGGCCCAGCGCCAGCTATCCACGAACACGCGCATCGCCACGAAGGTCTCCGTGGTCGAGTCGGCGGACACCCCCTTCTCTTGGAGATACCCAGACGCTGACTCGCCCCGAGAGAGGCCGGCCGAGTACTGTCCCCGGACGACCGCCTCGTCCACCGCGCGGCCGCGCAGGGGCCGCAGAGCCATGAGCGCCTTGACCTTCTCGTCGCGGACCGGGCCGGCGGCGAAGGTGATCGGCGGCTCCATGGCGACGAGGGCTAGGAGTTGCAGAACGTGGTTCTGGATCATGTCCCTGATCGCGCCCGCCTCCTCGTAGTAGGCGCCGCGTTGCTCGATGCCGATCTCCTCCGCCACCGTGATCTGCACGTGATCCACGTAGCGACTGTTCCACAGCGGCTCGAAGATGGCGTTAGCCAGCCTGAAGACGAGGATGTTCTGGACTGTCTCCTTGCCAAGGTAATGGTCGATCCTGAACACCTGTTCCTCGTCGAACCACTTGGCCAGGGTGCTGTTGAGCGTACGTGCGCTCTGCAAGTCGCGGCCGAAGGGCTTCTCCACGACGATGCGCGTCCATCCTCCGCCTCGGCCTTCGGATCCGATCCCGCCCAGGCCCTGGATCACATCGAGATACGTGCTCGGAGGCATGGCCAGGTAGTAGAGGCGGTTGCCGGAACGGATGTGTGCCACGTCGATCTCGCGCAACTCGCTGTCGAGGCGCTCGTACGCTGCTTCGTCGGCGAGTTCACTCGAACAGAAATGGAGCGTCTCGGCAAACCCTCTCCACATCTCCTCCTGCACCGGCGCGCCCAGGTGCTCGTCCAAAGCGCCTCTGACCCTCTGCTGGAACTCCAGCCTATCCCACGCTCGGCGGCCCACGCCGACGATGGCGATACCGGGAGGCAGAAGACCCCGTACGTAGAGCCGGTAGAGGGACGGCATCAACTTGCGGTTGGAGAGGTCGCCGGTGACCCCGAGTATCACCAGTGACGCCGGTGGCGGGGTCCGGCGCAGCCGCATCCCCACTCGAAGAGGGTTCTCCAGGAACCGCGGCGCGCTCATGGTTGTGAGGCGGAGGAGGTGACCGTGGCGGCCTAGCCCTCCCCCACCATGTCCTCCTGTTTGCGTCGCATCGTGTTCAGCAACGAGTCAAAGGCGTCGGCGAACGCCTTGACGCCCTCGACCTCCAGGCGGCGCGTCACCTCGTCGATGTCGACTCCCGCCTCCGCGAGGGCGGCCATGAGGGCGCGGGCTTCGCCCGCGCCCTCGGTGACCGTGACCGCAGGCGTGCCGTGGTCGCGGAAGGCGTCGAGCGTGTTCTGCGGCATGGTGTTCACCGTGTCCGGCCCGATGAGTTCGTCAACGTAGAGCACGTCGCTGTATGACGCGTTCTTCGTGCTCGTGCTGGCCCACAGGGGACGCTGCACGAGGGCTCCGGCAGCGGACAGCGCATCCCAACGCGGGCCCGAGAACATGACCAGGAACGCCTGGTAGGCCAACTTTGCGTTGGCCACGGCTGCTCGCCCTGCGGGGCCGAGCAGCTCGTCGCTCCGGGCTTCGCCGGCGGCCTCGGCGGCCTGCTCGAGCAGCTTGTCCACCAGTGAGTCAACGCGGCTCACGAAGAAGCTGGCCACGCTTCTCACCGACGACGGCTGCGGCAGGTCCTCCCCCTCAGCCCGCCGCGCTATCAGTCTCTCCATGCCCGCGAAGTAGGCGGCCATGACGTCGCGGTAGCGCTCTAAGGAGAAGATGAGCGTCACGTTGACGCTCACGCCGTCGCTGATAAGCTGCCGTATGGCGGGGATGCCTTCCGCCGTCGCCGGGACCTTGATGAGCACGTTGGGCCGTTCCGCCAGCGACCGCAGACGATGGGCTTCGGCGACCGTGCCGGCCGTGTCGTACGCCAGCGAAGGCGCGACTTCGATGCTCACCCAGCCGTCGAGGCTCTCCGTGCGCTCGAAGGTATCCCGCAGGAGATCCGCTGCCATGCCGACATCCTCGAGCATCAAGGTGTCGAGGATGGACTCCGCTCCCACGCCGGCCTCGGCCAACGTTCTGACGGCCACGTCATAGTCGTCGCTGTCGGCGATGGCCTTCTGGAAGATGCTCGGGTTGGAGGTGAGGCCCACCACCCCGTCCTCGTCCACCATCCTCTTCAGCCCTCCGGAGAGGAGCAGATCACGGCCGATGTTGTCGTACCACACGCTCTGCCCCAGGCTCTGAAGCTGGGTAAGCGGATTTCCGCTCATGCCGCCGGTTCTCCCGTCTGGGCGTCGATAGCCCCTTTGACTGCTTCCACCACGCGCTCGCTCGTGATCCCCAGGTTGGCCAAGACCACAGCCCCAGGGGCGGAGGCTCCGAACCGGTCGATGCCGACCACGGACCCTCCATCGCCGACCCATCTCTCCCAGCCGAAGGAGACCGCCGCCTCCACGGCCACACGCGTGCGCACGCCGGCAGGCAGCACTTCTCGCTGATACGCGAGTCCTTGCGCCTCGAAGAGTTCCCAGCTCGCCATGGAGACCACACGCACTCCCAGGCCGTCGGCCTCCAGCGCCGCGCGCGCCTCGAGCGCCACATGCACCTCCGAGCCGCTCGCCAGCACGATGGCGTCCACCGCCTCAGGGCCGCCGGTCGCCTCCGTAAGGACGTAGGCGCCGCGCTCCGTGCCCGCCGCCGACGCATAGACCCCGCGGTCGAGAGTAGGCAGGTTCTGGCGACTCAGTACAAGCGCCACAGGCCCGTCGCGCCGCTCGAGCGCCACCTTCCACGCAACGACGGTCTCGTTGGCGTCGGCGGGCCGGATCACGACTAGGTTGGGGATCACGCGTAGGGCCGCCAGGTGTTCCACGGGCTGGTGCGTGGGACCATCCTCGCCGAGGCCCACGCTGTCGTGTGTGAACACGTAGGTGACCCGAGCGTGGGAGAGCGCGGCCAACCGGATCGATGGCCGCATATAGTCGGAGAACACGAGGAAGGTGCCGCCGTATGGGAACACTCCCCCGTGGAGCGCCATCCCGTTGAGTACCCCGCCCATCGCGTGCTCCCGCACTCCGAAGTGCACGTTGCGCCCGCCGGGGGTGTCCTTCTGGAACCATCCGCACTCCCGCGAGCCGCACTCTTTGAGCTCGGTGTTGTTCGAAGGCGCCAGGTCGGCCGAGCCGCCCATCAGGGTGGGGGCAGTGCCGGCGACCGCGTTCAGCACCTTGCCCGAAGCCGACCTTGTGGCCATGCCCTTCACGTCCGCCGTGAACACCGGCAGGTGCTCCTGCCAACCGGCCGGTAGGTCGCCGGCGAGCGCCCGGGAGAAGTCAGCAGCCGCCTCCGGCTCCCGCCGTCGGAACTCCTCGAGTCTGCCCGACCAGGCTTCGTGCAGAGCGATGCCTCGGGCTGCCGTCTGCGCGTAGAGACCGCGCACATCCTCGGGCACGAAGAACTCCTCGGTAGCCGTCCAGCCCAAGGCCTGCTTGGTGAGCCGCACTTCCTCGGCACCCAAGGGAGCGCCGTGCGCGTCTGCGGAATCGTGCTTGTTGGGGCTACCGTAGCCGATATGGGTGCGGATCATGATCAGGGAAGGCCGGTCCTCCACCGCCCGGGCCACGGTGATGGCACGGTCGATCGCCTCGAGGTCGTTGCCGTCGGAGACCCTCTGCACATGCCAGTCGTAGGCCTCGAAACGCGCTCCCACATTCTCGGTGAAAGCAAGGTCGGTGGAGCCCTCGATGGATATGTGATTGTCGTCGTAGAGGCAGATCAGCCGCCCGAGGCCGAGGTGACCCGCCAGGGAGGCGGCCTCGGAGGAGATACCTTCCATCAGGTCGCCGTCACCCACGATCGTGTACACGTGATGATCCACGACCTCGCCGTCTGGAGAGAACGTCGCCGCCAGGAACCGCTCGGTGATCGCCATGCCCACGCCGTTCGCGAAGCCCTGACCCAGCGGCCCCGTGGTGACCTCCACCCCCGGCGTGACCCCGTTCTCGGGGTGTCCCGGGGTGCGACTCCCCCATTGGCGGAACTGCTTCAAGTCGTCGAGCGAAAGGTCGTAGCCCGCCACGTGGAGCAGGGAGTAGAGGAGCATCGACCCGTGTCCCGCGCTGAGGATGAAGCGGTCGCGATCGGGCCACTTCGGATCGCGTGGATCGAACTTCAGGTGCCGAGACCAGAGGACGTGAGCCATGGGCGCCGCACCGAGCGGCAGACCCGGGTGGCCGGAAGCGGCCTTCTCGACCCCCTCTATGGCCAGAACCCGTATCGTGTTCACGGCCAACTGATCGATATCAGTCACGTCACTCGCACCTTTCTTCGTCACGTCACCATGCACTCGTCACTTCTACCCGGCCCCTGGCCCCGCCGGAACCCGAAGGGGTACGCGTGAGGCCCTACGGGATGATTTGCCACCCTCGTTCCCGCGCGACCGCCGCCAGGCCGGGCCGCGGGCTCACCGCCACCGGGTGGCCGACGAGTCCCAGAAGGTCCACGTCGGTCTCGTGGTCGGCGTAGGCGTAGCACCGCTCCGGGTCCGCACCGCGTTCCTCAAGAATCCGGTGGGCCACCGTCCGCTTCTCGGCCCCGTACAATGCCTTGCCGGCGACCGAGCCCGTGTAGGTGCCCCCGCTCGTCTCCAGCCGGGTGCCCTCGCAGGACCGCACACCGAGGTGCCGGGCCAACCCCTCGACCACAGGCATGAGAGCCGCGGAGACGATCACCACCTCGTCGCCCCGCTCTTGGTGCTGCCGAAGCGCCGCGACCGCCCCCACATGCAGGCGGGGGGTCAAGTCTTCGCGGGTGAACCTGTCCATCAGCTCCGCTGTCTCGATCACCGACCGGCCCACCATCAGCTCCGCCGCCTTGGCGCGAGCGCTGTCCGTAGCCCTCACGAGACCAAGGCGGTACGCCGTGAACCACACTCCCACGCCCACCAGGAATCCGATCCCCACCAGGCCCTCCCGGCGCATGAAGGAGACCAGGAGCCGCTGCGTCTGCCCCACGACCAAGGTGCCGTCGAGATCGAAGAATGCGATCGCTCCGGCGTTCGGCAGGTTCCCTTCCATGGCGTTTGAGTCTATCACGTTGCTATTGGCCGACTTCGGGGTAGAGGCACCCCCGCGACAGGTAGGGAGGCCGCCGAGACCCTGCAGTGCACGGCGGCCCGTAGTTCGGAGGTCGACATGGTGCTCACGGCCCCTGAGGCATCAGCTAACGAGGTCCAGACCAAGGAGATCGGTCGTGAGATCTTCTCGAAGATCTCCGGTCAACGACCCTCCATATTCCGGGTGGACTGGTGGCAAGGCCAGGCCATGGAATGGGCCATGCGCGACGAAACCTTCAAAGTGCAGCTTTTTCGGTTCGTCGACGTGTTCCCGACGCTGCGCACCGCGGACGAGGTCGCGAGGCACCTGCAGGAGTACTTCGACCACCCCAGCGGCGACTTGCCGGCGGCGTTGCGGTGGGGATTGAAGGCGGCGACGCCCGGCCACGCCACTACCGGGATCGCAGCCAAGGCCATCGGGCGCAACATCCATCTCATGGCCGAGCGGTTCATCGCCGGGAGCAACGCGCGGGACGCTCTCCCCACGCTCCTCAAGTTGAGGAAGCAGCGGATGGCCTTCACGCTCGACGTGCTCGGCGAGGCTTCGCTCAGCGCTGCTGAAGCACTCGAGTACCAACGCCGGTACCTCGATCTTCTGCGCGACCTCCCGCGGGAGGTCGCGGCTTGGCCGGCCGATCCACTCCTGGACGTGGCTCCGTGGGGTCCGCTCCCGCGGGTGAACGTGTCACTCAAGACCACCTCCCTCTACTCCCAGATCGACCCGATCGACTTCGACGGTTCGAGGGAAGCCTTGGTCGAGAGGCTGAGGCCGCTCTTCCAGGTAGCCGCTGCGGCCGGGGTCTTCATGAACCTCGACCTCGAGCAGTTCCGTTATCGCGACCTCACGTACGCGGTCTTCGAGCAGCTGCTCATGGAAGAGGAGTTCCGGGACTACCCGCACTTCGGCATAGTCGTGCAGGCCTATCTGCGTGACGCCGAACGCGATCTGCGAAGAGTCGTGGAGTTAGCGCGCCGCCGCGGCACGCCCCTCACGATACGGCTCGTCAAGGGCGCTTACTGGGACTACGAGACCGTGACGGCCAACCAGCAGCATTGGCCGGTGCCGGTGTTCACCAGCAAGGACGACACAGACGCTGCCTTCGAACATCTCACACGTCTGCTGGTGGCCGAGCACGACGTCGTCCACTGCGCCTTGGGAACGCACAACATCCGGAGCATGGCCGCGGCCCTCGCCGCGGTGAGAACGGCGGGTCTGCCGGATTCCACCCTCGAGTTCCAGATGCTGCACGGCATGGCGGAATCGGTCAAGCAGGCGTTGGTCTCCCTGGGGTTCCGCCTGCGCGAGTACACCCCGGTGGGGGCGGTGGTCCCCGGAATGGCCTATCTTGTGCGCCGTCTCCTTGAGAACACCGCGAATGAGTCGTTCCTCCGCCGCACCTTCGTCGAGGGAGCGGATCGTGAGCGTCTGCTCTCCGCGCCGCTCCCGACCCCCGACCTGGGCGCCATTCCGCCGACCCGGTTGGACGTGCACCCCACCGATGCCGCAGCGCCCGCTCCGTTCAAGAACACAGCTTGCGCCGACTTCTCGCGAGAGGCGGACCGCGCCCGCATGGAAGCCGCCCTCACGAGGGTGCGAAGCTCTCTGGGCGTGCACCGGCTTCTGCTCATCGGGGGACGGGAGGTGGACACCAGCGCGGCGATCACCTCTGTGAACCCGGCCGCGCCGCGGCAGGTGCTCGGCACCACGGCGTGCGCCCGCGCGGTGGAGGCGGAGGAGGCTCTGATCGCGGCCTCACGGGCCTTTCCCGGTTGGCGTGACACCCCGCCCGGCAAGAGGGCCGAGGTGCTCTTCCGCGCAGCCGACCTCACGCGGCGGCGGCGTTTCGAGTTGGCCGCGCTCGAGATCCTGGAGGGCGGAAAGACCTGGAGGGAAGCCGACGCCGACGTGGCGGAGGCGATCGACTTCCTCGAGTACTACGGCCGCGAGATGCACCGGCTCGGGTCCCCACGCCACCTCTCGGATGTCCCCGGCGAGACCGACACGCTCTTCTACGAGCCCCGAGGAGTGGCTGCGGTCATCGCCCCTTGGAACTTCCCGCTCGCCATCCTGGCCGGGATGACCTCTGCGGCGCTCGTCGCGGGCAACGTCGTCATCATGAAGCCGGCCAATCCCACCCCCCTTGTCGCGTGGGAACTTGCCAACATCTTCCGAGAGGCCGGTCTTCCCGACGGGGTCCTCTCTTACCTCCCCGGCCCCGGCTCTGAGGTCGGCGCCTTCTTGGTCAAACACCCTCAGGTGGACGTGGTGGCGTTCACGGGCAGCCGCGCGACCGGGCTCGACATCCTGCGCGAGGCGGGGATCGTCAGACCCGGCCAGCGGAACGTCAAACGGGTAATCGCAGAGATGGGCGGCAAGAACGCGGTGATCGTCGATGCGGACGCCGACGTGGACGCAGCGGTCGACGGCGTCTTGAGCTCCGCTTTCGGCTTCTCCGGCCAAAAGTGCTCGGCCTGCAGCCGAGTGGTGGTGGTGGGCGACCTCTACCAGGACTTCGTGGAACGCCTCGTGCGGGCGGCTTCGAGCATCCGGGTGGGTGACCCCGCACTCCCGGGCACGCGCATGGGCCCGCTGATCGACGCCGCGGCCCTCAGGAAGGTCGCGCGATACATCGAGGTCGGATGCTCAGAAGCGGAGTTGGCGTGGGGCTCGGAAGCCCCGCCTGGGGACGGCTACTTCGTGGCACCTCACATATTCGTGGATGTCCCACCTCGCTCGATCATCGCCCAAGAGGAGATCTTCGGACCGGTACTTGCGATCATGCGCGCTCCCGGCTTCGACGAGGCTGTCGAGGTGGCGCTGGACAGCGACTACGCGCTCACCGGAGGCATATACTCGCGAAGTCCGCGGAACATCAGGCGCGCCTACCGCGACTTCCGCGTCGGCAATCTCTACGTGAACCGGGGGATAACCGGGGCCTTGGTAGGCCGCCAGCCGTTCGGTGGTTCCAGGATGAGCGGCGTCGGCTCCAAGGCCGGCGGCCCCGACTACCTGCTACAGTTCATGGAGCCTCGCGTAGTGACGGAGAACGCCCTGCGTCGAGGCTTCGCGCCGACCGCGGACGATCTCACGGCGGCCTCGTGATCGAGCACCGCGCCCCAACTGCGAAGGGGGTCTAGAGTGGAGCACCCGCCATCCCACGGCCTGCACGACCTGGATCTGAAGAGGGTCGAGCTCGAGAGGAAGGTGGTGACCCTCCTCTCCCGCACCGCCGCCTCCAACACCAACGAACTCCACGACGAACACCTCACGCTCGGCGATAGGATGGCCGATCGCCTGGCCGCCGTGGCAGGCAGCTGGCGCTTCATCGGCGGGTTCGCGGTCGTCCTGGGAGTCTGGATCGCGGTCAATGGTGCAGCATTCTCCTTCCGCTGGGATCCGTACCCCTTCATCCTGTTGAACCTCGTTCTCTCGTGCATAGCTGCCATCCAAGCGCCCATCATCATGATGAGCCAGTCGAGGCTGGAGTCGCGCGACCGCCTGCGCGGTGAGAACGACTACGCCGTCAACGTGAAGGCTGAGATACTGCTCGAACATCTGACCGCGGAAGTCGAGACCATCAAGTCCATGCTGATGGGCATGGGCGCCGCGCT
>DASRMJ010000350.1:0-2081 GCA_035647995.1 Thermoleophilia bacterium
GGCGGCGACAAAGCAAACACTAGTATCACCATGGTGACGCGCATGGTGCTGACGGTCCTGGTCACCACCCCGGGCCCAGCAGTGCCCGAGCTCAAAATCAGCGGGGTCAAGGCAGAGGCGCGCCCCGACGGCCTGTACGTGATCGTCGCCATAGCCAACGACGGCACCGCGCCGACCAGCGGCGAGGGCACGATCAGCATGCCCAGCGAGGGCTTCCAGCAGAAGATCGCCCTTGGGGACATGGTCCCGGCCTCGAGCACCGGGTACCCCATCAAATGGAAGACGGATCCGGTGGCGGGTACCTACCCGGCCCAGGCGGAGGTCCGCTATGCCGGCGGGACCAAGGTCGCCAAGTGGAGCGGAGAGTTCACTGTCGTCGACGCGAACCTGGCTGAACTGAAAGATCGCCTGGTCGCGCCGGAGGCCGCGACCGTAGCGGCCGCTGGCCCACCCTGGCTGATGTACGGGCTGATAGGCGGTCTGATCGTCGTGGTCCTCATCATGGGTATCGCACTCCTGCGCCGCCGCCCCAGGCCCGCGTCTTAGAAGCGGGGCCGTCCAACAGCCCGGCGACGGCCTCATCGCCGGGCTGAGCAGCCTGCCGAAGCGCCGGGGCGATCTCTTCCTCGCGGGTCCGTGAGAGTGAACCGCCCCGCCTTTGCCGGAGACTCCAACCTTTGAGAGGATGGAGTCATGAACACACAAAGAAGGTATCCACGTGAGGTGAAGGAACGGGCCGTTCGCATGGTGCTCGAACACGAAGGAGAGTACGACTCCCAGTGGGCGGCGATCAGCTCGGTGGCGGCGAAGTTGGGCATGACAGCGGAGACGCTCCGCAAGTGGGTGCGCCGAGCAGAGACTGACGGCGGTCTGCGCTCCGGGGTCACGACCGAGGAGCGGGCCCGGGTCAAGGAGCTCGAGCGGGAGAACCGTGAACTCCGGCGCGCCAATGAGATCCTGAAAGCAGCCGCAGCTTTCTTCGGGGCGGAGTTCGACCGCCGACAGAAGAGATGACCGCCTTCATCCAGGAACGCAAGGAAGAGTTCGGGGTCGAGCCGATCTGCAAGATGCTGCCGATCGCCCCTTCCACCTACTACGCCGTGAAGACCCGCCCCCCGTCAGCCAGGCAGCTCCGCGACGAGGAGCTGAAGCCCGAGATCATCCGCGTCTACGAAGAGAACCAATCCGTCTACGGCCCCCGCAAGGTGTGGCGGCAACTGAAGCGGGAAGGCTTTCAGACGGCCCGCTGCACGGTCGAGCGCCTCATGCGCGCTCTGGAGATCAAAGGTGAGGTCAGGGGCAAGACCTGGAAGACCACCTATCCCGACCTCTCCGCCCCCCGTCCCTTGGATCTCGTGGACCGCGACTTCACGGCTGCGGCCCCCAACAGGCTATGGGTGGCGGATCTGACCTACGTCCGCACCTGGTCGGGGTTCGTCTACGTCGCCTTTGTCATCGACGCCTACTCCCGCATGATCCTGGGCTGGCAGGTCTCCGCCTCCCTGCGCACCGATCTGGCGCTCGATGCTCTGGAGATGGCCCTCTGGCGGCGTGGTGGCGATGTTGAGGGCCTCGTTCACCACTCAGACAGGGGCGGTCAATACCTCTCCATCCGCTACACCGACCGCCTGGAGGACGCCGGCGCACTCACCTCAGTGGGCTCCCGCGGGGATGCCTACGATAATGCCCTGGCCGAGACCATCAACGGCCTCTACAAGACCGAGGTCATCAGAAAGCGCGGCCCCTGGAAGACCCTCGAAGACGTGGAGTTCGCCACCTTAGAATGGGTGGATTGGTTCAACAACCGCCGACTTCTTGAGTACACCGGCTACCTCCCCCCGGCAGAGTTCGAAGAGATGTCCTATCGTGAGCACTCCCTCGTTGAAGACGAGGGACTCAAGCAAATGAGTCTCCAGTGAACCCGGGGCGGTTCAACCTGCAAGACAAGATCACATAGCCGCTTTGATATCTGTCGATGCTACGTGTATCCTTATTGTTAGTTTATGTGTTCTCGATACTGTTGTGCGAGAACTCGCACAAGGAGGCTACCTATGGCTCGCAGTAGAGGTTTCTCCCTCGTT
>DASRMJ010000351.1:0-4622 GCA_035647995.1 Thermoleophilia bacterium
ACATGATGCTCGGCGAGGGAAAGGGCCTGCGCTTGGATCCCAAGTCGGCGGCGGAGGCGCTGGCCCGCTTCGGGTCGATGCTGGGCGTCGAGTTCGACCCGGGCGCCGAGATCGGCCGGCTGGCTCTGGGGAGGCGCCAGCAGATGGAGATCGCGAAGGCCCTGTGGTCCGGATCCACGGTCCTGATGCTCGACGAGCCGACCGCCATGCTTACTCCACAAGGAGCCGAGGAGTTGGCTCGAGTGCTTGTCAGGTTGGCGCGGCGGGGCCTCGCCATCGTGTTCGTGACCCACAAGCTGCACGAGGCCTTGGAGGTGGGCGACCGCATCACCGTGTTGAGGCGCGGCCGCGTGACCGGTGCGTGGGGGCCGGACGAGATCTCCGCGGCGGGTCGCGAGACCATGCGTCGGCGGATCGTCGAAGCCATGTTCGGCGGCGGTGTCGCCCCCGAGGTGCAGATCGGGCGATCCGCACATCCAGGCCGCCGGGGCCTTCGTGCCGGCGCGCACGCCCGGCCCGCACTCGAGCTGGACCGACTCTGCGTGGAGCCGCGCCGCGGAGAGGTGGGCGTCCGCGACGTCACCTTGACCGTGTGGCCCGGGGAGATAGTGGGCGTCGCTGGAGTCGATGGCAACGGCCAGCGCGAACTGGCCGAGGCGGTGGCCGGTCAGCGGTCCGTCTCGTCCGGGGAGATCCGAGTGGGCGGTATCCGCGTGACCGGCGACGACGTGTCCGGCCGCATGCGCCGCGGCCTGCGCTACGTCACCGACGATCGCATCGGGGAGGGCACCGTTCCCTCCCTGAGCGTCGCCCTGAATCTCATCCTCAAACGGATAGGCGAGAAGCCCTATTGGCGTCACGGCCGTGCGGACGAGAAGCTCATCGAAGAGAATGCCCGTGAACTCGTCGAGCGTTTCGACATCCGTACGCCCGGGGTGGGTGCGCGCTGCGGAACGCTCTCCGGAGGCAACCTCCAGAAGGTCGTGCTCGCCCGGGAGCTGTCGTCGGGTCCCGCGGTCGTGGTCTACAGCAAGCCTACGCATGGGCTGGACGCCAGGACGACGATGACAGTGCGCGACCGGATAACGGCCCTCGCCGAGGAGGGGGCGGCATCGCTCCTGATCTCCTCCGACCTCGACGAGATCCTCGATTTGAGCCACCGCATCGCTGTCATTTTCGGCGGGAGGCTCACCGGGATCGTCGACAACGTTCCCGGTGCCGAGCGTGAGGTCGGCGATCTCATGGTGGGGGGGTCGGCCCGATGAAGGGCATCGTACGAGTCGGGGGCCCGATCCTCCTCGCCCTGCTGGCCGGTGGTGTCCTGCTGGTCGCTCTCGGGAGAGACCCCTTCTCCTTCTACGCGGATATCTTGAGCCGGGGTCTTCTAGACCCGAGCGGTGTCCAAGACACGCTGGTGCGCATGGCTCCTCTGCTGTTGATGGCCTCAGGTCTGATCATCGCCTTCCGCGCGAACATCTGGAACATCGGCGGCGACGGGCAGTTCCTGCTGGCGGCTGCCGCAGTCGCCGGTCTGGGTCCGTGGCTGATCGGTGTCCTGCCGAACGTTCTCGCCTTCCTGATCCTGGGCCTCATCGGCGCGACCGTGGGCGCCGCGTGGACCTTGGTTCCGGCCTATCTCAAAGCCAACTTCGGAGTGAACGAGATAGTAACCTCGCTGATGCTCACGTTCGTGGGGGTGAACCTGGGCAACCTCCTCATCAAGGGCCCGTTCCGCAGCACGAAGACCCTCGTCCCGCAGACGGATGTGATCCCCTTTCGTGAGTTGCTGCCCAAGATCCCGGGCACCCGCATCCATGTCGGGCTGCTGCTCGCGCTGCTCGCGATACTCATCGTGCACTACACGATGACCAGGACATCTTTCGGCCTCAGACTCAGGATCTTGGGCTCCAGCCCGCGAGCGGCCGCTCATATCGGTCTGCATACCGCGCGACTCACCATGATCAGCTTCGCGCTCAGCGGTGCCTTCATGGGTCTGGCCGCCGCGGTGGAGATACTGGGAGTGTGGGGGTACATGCGCGCGGACTGGAATCCCGGCTTCGGGCTACCTCTGTTCGCGCTCGTCTTCTTGGCCAGGCTGGATGCCGTGGGCGTGATCCCGCTCGTCGGGTTCTACGGAGTGATCTCGATGGGTGGCCACTACGGCGCCCGGCGCGCCGACCTCCCTGACGACTTCATGCTGGTGATCGTGGGCATGATCCTGCTCTTCATGGCCCTGGCCGAGTACTTCGCTTCGCGCGGCGACGAGCGCCCCTCTCTAGCCGGGGGGTTGCGTGCGGCGCTGAGACGGGGGTCCGGCCGTGGGTGACCTGCTGACGGCCGCCTTCGTGTCGGCACTCCTTTCCGGAGGCGTGATGGCGGGCATGCCGCTGCTGCTGGCGAGTCTGGGGGAGGCCATCTCCGAGAGGGCGGGCGTCCTCAACATCGGGTTGGAAGGGATGATGTTGGCTGGGGCGTACGCCGGGTTCGTCGCTGTGCTCCTCACCGGCTCGCATTGGCTGGGCCTGGGCGCGGGGCTCGCAGCGGGGATGGCCGTCTCCGTGCTGATGGTCGGCCTCTGCGTCCGACTCGGCCTCAGCCAGATCGTGGTGGGGATCGCCATCCTCCTCACCGCCGAAGGCGTCACCAGCGTGCTGCATCGAGCCCAGTTCGGCACGACGTATCCGCGACTCGGGTCGATGGCCGTGCTCCAGCTCCCCGTGCTTTCCGGGATACCGGTCGTGGGGGCGAGCCTCTTCTCGCAGCCGGCGCCCGTGTACGCGGGCTTGGGGCTGGTCGTTGCGGCATGGTGGGTGCTCCGTTCCACGAACTTCGGCCTGGAGTTGCGCGCCGCCGGGGAGAAGCCCGAGGCGCTCGACGCCGCGGGCGTGAGCGTGGTTCGCACGCGATCGCTGGCCGTCCTCTGCGCCGGAGCACTCGCGGGCCTGGGCGGGGCCTACATGTCGATCATCGGAGCCGGGATATTCGTGCCTTTCATGACCCACGGAGCCGGGTTCATAGCCATCGTCCTTGCCATGCTTGCTCGGGGGCGCGCCGCGTGGGTGGTAATCGGGTCGTTCGCCTTCGGGATGACGGTGTCTCTGGCGACCGCGCTCCAACTCGTGGGAGTGTTCGTCCCCATCGATCTCGTGAACATGCTGCCGTTCGTGGTGGTGCTCGTCGCCCTCGTGATCTTCGCCCGGCGGGCCTATCTGCCCTCCGCGCTGGGGCTTCCCTATCAACGCGGGAGTCGATAGATGAACAGACGCAAGGGCGGCATACCTCTGTACTATCAAGTGATGCGTTCGTTGAAGGAGCAGGTGCTCTCCGGGCGACTGCCTCCAGGTGAACGTATCCCGTCGGAGTCCGAGCTCACCGCGGCCTTCGGCGTGAGCCGCGTGGTCGTGCGTCAGGCCCTTCGGATCCTGGAGGACGAGGATCTCATCTTCAGGGTCAAGGGGAAGGGCACCTTCGTGGCTGACGGGGTGGACGTGGCGAAGAGCCCGCGGCTCTGGGGATACCTGGAGGATCTCATCAGCACCGGCTTCGCGGTGACCGTCAGTGTCCTCGAATTCGGTCTACGGAAGGCGACCGCCGAGTTGGCGCCCGTGTTCGACACGGCAGAGGGCTCGGACCTGTTCTTCATGAAGCGCCTGCGTCTTGTGGACGGCCGTCCCTTCTCGGTCATCGAGAACCACCTGCCGGTGGATGTCGGCAAGTGCATCCCGTTGGAGGCGCTGGAGAGTGAGCCGCTTATGCGCTTGATCGAGACGCGCGCCGGTGTGTCCGTCGACTGGGTGGCACAGGTGTTCCAGGCCGTCGCGGCGGACGCGGAACTCGCCGCGCTTCTGGAGATCGACGTGGTATCCCCGGTCCTCAAGATGATCCTCACAGCGCACTCGGCTGACGGCCGGGTGCTTGATCTAGCCAATGTGTACTTCCGCTCCGACCGCTACAACTACCGTGCTCACCTCAAGCGGCGCGGCACGGGCGAGAAGGCCGGATGGGTGCCCATGGCGGTGGAGCATGCGGGCAAGCTTCGGTAGGGCTTTCGGCCTCGTCGCAGCCTGCGCAGTGTGGTTGGCCGCCGGCTGCGGCGCGCCCGCCGAGGTCGGGCGCGCCACTGCGCCGGCGGTGACCTTCCAGAGTACGTTCGCTCGGGAATACGCCCGCCTCCACGGCGCCACCGACGCCGGCATCCTGTCGGCGGTCGCTGCGACCCAGGCGGAGATCGCGGCGGCGCTGCGCGCCGGCTACACGGGAGACGTCCTTCTTCTCCCTTCGACTCTGCCCGTCGGCTTCGCGCTCGCCGCCCCCTTCCGCGGCACGGGGTCGGGAGGGCCCCTGCCGAACCCTCACGCCTGGGGCTCCGGCTACGCGGTCACCTACACCGACGGGCGTGGGCGGCTCACCCTTATGGTGAACCCTGACGAGCCGGTGGAGGGCGGAGCGTGGGAGCGCACGACCTTGACGCTCGGTGGCGCAGCCTTGGTGGTCCAGGAGCGCGGCGGTCTCGTGCTGGTGTCCACCACCTCCGCCGCGCCCCTCGGTGCCGAACCGCCCACCACCTCCGCCGCGCCCCTCGGCGCCGGCCTCCCCACTACGTCCGAGGCGCCCCTCGGTGC
>DASRMJ010000352.1:0-5009 GCA_035647995.1 Thermoleophilia bacterium
AGAGACGCCCGCACGCTGGAGACCCGCCGTGTGGATCGCGGGGCCAGGATTCCGCCCCGAGGGACCCCCCGTGGGGATCGCGCCGACGGGGTCCTGACGGCGGCATCTCCGCGGCTGGACCCCGTCGGCGCGATCCCCACGGGGGGTCCCTCGGGGCGGAATCCTGGCCCCGCGATCCACACGGCGGGTCTCCAGCGTGCGGGCGTCTCTCTGCTACCCTGTCCGAATGACTGAGGCGCCCAGACATGACGATTCAACCCGGGGCGATGCTCCGCCTGCGGGGGCCGCTGCGCGCGACGGGGGCAGCTCCGGAGAAGCCGCGGACCCCGGCACTCGCGTCGGGGTCGGCCGCACGGTGCGGGCCTTCACCGACGGGGCCTGTCTCGGCAACCCGGGCCCCGGCGGATACGGCGCCATCCTCATCTACCGAGGCCGTCGCAAAGAGTTATCCGGCGGCGAGCCTGCCACCACCAACAACCGCATGGAGCTGCGCGCGTGCATCGCGGCTCTGCGGGCCCTCAAGCATCCGTGCGACGTGGAGCTCACCTCCGACTCCCGCTACGTGGTGCAGGGCATCGAGGACGGCTGGGCCGAACGCTGGCGGCGCAACGGCTGGATGCGGACCAAGAAGGACCCGGCCAAGAACGCCGACCTTTGGCAGGAGCTGCTGGACCTCTGCGCCATCCACCGTGTGCGCTTCCTCTGGGTGCGTGGCCACGACGGTCACCCTGAGAACGAGCGCGCCGACGAACTCGCGGTGGCGGCGGCGCGGCAGGCGGGCTGAGGCAGCCCGCCTGCCGGCCGGCCAGCTCCGCGCGCCGTGGCCCGGGATGAAGAGGCGCGCGAGGTCGCCGCGTCCGACGGCCAGCGCTCAGGCGTGCAGGCGCTCGGCGCACACGACGCCCACACCCGCGCGGATCAGAGCCTCCGCCGTGCGGTTGACAGCCTCGTGTTTGTCCAAGTAGTTGCGCTCCAGGGCGGGCATCAGGTCCTGCTCCATGACGGCCGCCTTGGTGGCGAAGTAGTCCAGGATGTCGCTCGGATGCGCGCGGCCCGCCTCGACCTCGGGGTCTCCGCCTTCGTGCTTCGCCGAGATGTTGGGGACCTCCCGCGCTATCTCCACCAGCTCGGCGCGGCGCAGATAGGGTTGGATGACGATGCTGCGGTACGCCTCGGTCACGTGGTGCTCAAAACGCACTGCCTTCTCCAGACCGAGGGTACGCCGGAGATAGGACGCCTGGCGGATGGTCTCGTTGTCGACCGAGTTCGACAGGTTGAAACCCACGAGCGGCGTGGAACCGTCGTCCCGGGAGAAGAGGCGGGCGGTGAGTAGCGTCCAGAGGATCGACCAGGGGTTGTCGTTGCCCATGAACACTGAGATCTTGAACTCCACGTCTACGCCCAGTTTATGGAGTAGGTAGGCAGCCATGACGGTCCCCGGGTTAACGTTCAGCACCTGGCGGACGCCGTAGGTGGTGAAGTAGCGCAGATACTCGTCGACCCAGGCGATCGCGTGCTCGTTTGGTTGACCCACACCGCCGAAGTATCCGGTGATTGTGTCGGGGCCGCCCAGGTGGACGTTCGAGCCGTCCGTGCCCTTGGTGTCCAGGGTCTCGACGTAGGAGGCTCCCACGATTTGCATGGCGGCCGCCGTGGCGAGGATGTCGCCCTGGTCGGCGGTCTGCTCGGCCATGTTGCGCACGCGGATGAAGCGGCCGGGCATGAGTTCGCGCCGCTCAATGGCCTGCCGGGCCTCGGCGATGAGCCAAGGGAAGTACTGCATGGCGCTGATTTCAAGGGTCACGGCGTTCGCGTCGTCGACGTCTTCCGGGCCCGCTTGGCCGGCCAGTGTCCGGGACCGGTACTCGGCCAAGGAGACGAAGGCTCCGCTGTCCCTGCGTTCGGTCAGCCACTCGAGGTGGGCGAGGTAGGGTGAGTGTTCGGCCTCCAGCCGGGCCAGCAGATTGTCCAGGCGCCCGGCCTCCCCCGCCTTGCGGTTGATCTCCTCCGGGCCGCCGTGCTTCTCGACGATTTCGAGCAGTGCGCTCACGGTGGGGTTGGCGGGATCGGTGAGTAGGGCGTTGACTTCGTCCAAGCGTCCAGGCGCGATTCTCAACGCCTCGCGGTCAAGCTGCATGGTCGTGCTCCCTTCGCGGTAGTGGTCATTCCCCGCCTGCAACCGGCCACACCGGGCGACCGGTCATCCTGCTGCGGGTCACCATCCCCCTGCGGGTCACCCCTATTCGAACTCGGCGTCGAACCTCTCTTTCTCGCCCTCGAGCATGCGGTAGCAGTTCTCCTCCGCCGGGAAACGGCCCGCCCTGACGTCGGCTGCGTACTCACGCATGGCGTCCGTCACGATCCCGGCCACATCGCAATACTTCTTAACGAACTTGGGGGTGAAGGCTTGGAATTGCCCGATCATGTCGGAGACGATAAGCAGCTGTCCGTCGCACTCGCCGCCGGCCCCGATGGACAGGACCGGCATGTCGAGCGTGCGGGTTATGTAGCCGCCCACCTCGGGAGGTACCGCTTCCAGCAGGATCAGCTGAGCCCCGGACTCCCGCACTGCGAGGGCGTCGGCGACCAGCGCCCGCGCCGACTCCAGCGTCCGCCCCTGGGCTTTGTGCCCGCCGAGTTGCCCGGAGCTCTGGGGAGTGAGGCCGATGTGTCCCATCACGACGATGCCCGCATCGACGATGGCCCGGATCTGGGGTGCCACGCGAACACCGCCCTCCAACTTGACCGCGTCTACGCCGGCTTCCTTGAGGAAGCGCCCCGCGTTCTCGACCGCCTTCTCCGTCGAGCTCTGATAGCTCATGAAAGGCATGTCGCCGATCACGAAGGTGTTGGGCGCGCCACGCCGGACGGCGTCGGCGTGCACGATGCACTGGTCCATGGTCACGGGGATGGTGCCCGAGTAGCCGTACACGCACATGCCGAGGCTGTCGCCCACCAGCAGCATATCGAGACCGGCCGCCTCGGCGAACTGGGCGGTGGGGAAGTCGTAGGCGGTGAGGAAAGTGGCCTTCTCGCCGGTGGCCTTCATCGCGTAGAACTCGTGGATCGTCTTCTTGGCCATCGGCTGTCTCCTATCTCGCTTTCATGCCCGCAGTTCGACGATTCCGGGGGCCCGAGCGGGGAAGCCGTCCCTCGGGGTTGGACAACTCGAACCTATCACGGATGCGGGTCGGGGCGGAGGACGTCATCGAGGCCCTGCGCGCTCTGGGGCACCTGTGCGACGTGCAGCTCACCTCCGGCTACCCGGCTCACGGGATCACGACGAACCCCTGTTCGACGAAACGGCGGTCGAACGTGAACGCGTGCTCGAGGCGCAACTCGTGGCCCAGGGCGAAGCTCACGCAGTCGACCAGACTCACACCCTCCCTGCGTTGTGCCAACCAGGCCTCGAGGCCGCGGGCGTGCAGTCCCTCATCCACCCAGGCCACGTCCAAGTAGGGGACCAGGTCGAGCAGGAACCCCCGGGCGGCGTCGCGGCCGAGTCTTGACTGCAGGAGCGCCGCGGTCTCCGCTACCACGTAGCTACTGGTGACGAGAGCGGAATCGTGGGCTAGGAGGGCCTCGGCGGCATCCCTGGCCGCGGCGTGACAGTCGTCGGTCGAACACAGCAGGGCGTACAGCGCGGAAGTGTCCACGAGGACCTCGCCGGGAGGTCTACCGCGGTTGCTGGTCATCGGGCTCCCAGTCGGCGATCGAATGTGCCAAGTAGTCGTCGTGACGCGCGGCGACATCCGGGTCGGCGCCCTTGAAGGCGCCCACGAGAGCTTGGAGGCGCGCCTTCAAGACGGTGCGGTCTGGCCCCGACCGGGCTCCGAGGAAGGTGTCCACCGAAAGTCGGACCACTTCCGACTGGGAGACTCCTTGTTGCTGGGCCGCCCGGCGTAGGGCCCGAGCCTGCTCGTCGGTGAACTGTATCTGCATGCGGATCAAGGTGACCTCCGCAGTGAGTATGGGATCCGGCGGTTCTCCGATCACGTCGGCAAGAATGAGTATACCATCATGATGGTATACTGAAGCTCAATCGAGTCCATGCGCGCTGCACATCCGGGGAGAATCCAGCGGAACTGAGACCAACGACCGATTGCACCGGGACTGCGCGCTCGGTACAATGGCTATCTAGGAAGTACGAGATAGCCATGTGAGGTCAGAATGGGCAGACAGTACTCCATCGCCGAGGCGCGCAACCATCTGTCCGAAGCCGTGCATCAGGCTGAGGTGGAAGGTCCTATCACCCTCACGCGGCGTGGTCGGTCCGTTGCGGTGCTCATAGCCGAGGGCGACTACCGGCGGCTGCAGGCTGCTCGTCCGGGCTTCTGGGACGCCGCCGCCGCCTTTCGAGGATCAGTCGACGTGGCAGACTTGGCCGGCCCGGAGGTCTACGAGAACATCCGGGACCGGAGTCCAGGACGCGGCCTGGGGGCATAGGGCCCGCGTGGTCTACCTTCTCGACACGAACATCGTCTCCGAGGCCCTTGCCGTCACGCCCAACGCGGGAGTCGTGCGGAAGTTAGCGCGCCACCAGCGCGAGTCGGTGATCGCGGCCCCCGTGTGGCACGAACTGCTCTACGGTTGCTTGAGACTCCCGGCGTCTTCCCGACGGCGACGGATCCTGCGCTTCCTCGAAGAGGTGGTAGGTCCAAGTCTGGATATCGTGCCGTACGATGGGAGGGTTGCCACGCTTCACGCCACGGAGCGTGCCCGACTCGAGGGACTGGGGAGGACGGTGCCGTTCGTCGACGGGCAGATCGCCGCCACAGCGGTGGCCCACGCACTCATCTTGGTCACCCGCAACGCGCACGACTTCGAACTGTTCGAAGGACTCCGTGTGGAGAACTGGTTCGAGGACTAGCGCGGCGTCTGGATCGAGGCCGAATGGCGGATGGACTCGCGCCACGGCCCAGGCCGAACGGCGGGCGACTGCGCGCCGGCCGAGGGCAAACGGAGTCGCGCCACGGCCCAGGCCGAACGGCGGGCGGCTGCGCGCCGGC
>DASRMJ010000353.1:0-6945 GCA_035647995.1 Thermoleophilia bacterium
TCTCCCGACGGCACGTGGGTGGTCACCACCGAGTCAGGGGTCGCCTTGCAGGCGGATGCGGTGATCCTGGCCACGCCCGCCTTCGCAAGCAGTGCACTGGTTGCCGGGCAGTCGCCGGAGTTGTCGCGCGAGTTGTCGCAGATCCCGTATGTGACCTCGGCCACCGCGACCCTCGCATACGCGAGATCCGAGTTCCCCGCGGCGCCCGACGGATTCGGGGTGGTCATCCCGAAGCCGGAACATAGGCGCATCAAGGCCTTCACGTGGGTCACCACCAAGTTCTTCGGGCGGGCTCCGGCGGATACTGTGCTGGTGCGCTGTTTCGTGCGGCCCGACGACGACAGCGGTGCACCTCTGGACGACACAGCGTTGGCCTCCGCCGCTCAGGACGAGATCGCCGACATCCTTGGCGTGCGAAGTTCTCCGCTCTGGACGCGCGTCTTCAGGTGGGAGCGCGCCATGCCCCAGTATGTCGTGGGGCACATCGAACGAGTGGAACGCATCTTCCGGTTGGTGGAGGAGCTTCCGGGCCTCGGTCTGGCGGGCGGGGCGTATCGCGGATCGGGGATCCCCGATACGGTCAGTCACAGTCGAGCGGAGGCGCGCCGCATCGTCGAGGGTCTCGCAGACTAGGATCGGGCCGCGGTGTTCGACGCGTCCCGGCCAGCGCGTCGCTCCGCGCGCTCCGGTTGGCGCCGCGAGCAGACGTCGCCTCCGCCGACGCGCTACTCCTCCTTTGGGGTCCCGTGTTCCCGGGCTCTCTCCGCCAAGTGTGAAAGCCTCTCATAGACCAGTCGGTTGACCGTCCCCGGAGGATACACGCCTGCCCGCGCTCTGCCGGCTTGTACTCCGGTGAGGATCTCGATCCCCTGGTCGATGGTGGAGACGGGGTAGATGTGGAACCTGCCCGCGTCGATTGCCGCGCGCACTTCGGATGCGAGCATGAGGTGTCGTACGTTCGTCGCGGGGATCAACACGCCCTGGTCGCCGGTGAGACCTCGTTCTCGGCAGATCCGGAAGAAGCCCTCGATCTTCTCGTTGGCTCCGCCGATGGGCTGCACCTGCCCGCGTTGGTTCACCGACCCGGTCACGGCGAACCGCTGGCGGATGGGAAGCCCGGAGAGGGCCGACAGGATGGCGTAGAGCTCCGCGGAGGAAGCGCTGTCGCCGTCGACGCCGGAGTATGACTGCTCGAAGACCAAACGGGCCGACAGGCTGAGCGGACGATTGGCGGCGTAGCGGGCGCCCAGGAAGCCGGCGAGGATGAGCACCCCCTTGGAGTGGATCGGCCCGCCCATGTCGACCTCGCGCTCGATGTCGACGACATCGCCGCTGCCAAGGCGCACCGTGGCGGTGATGCGACTGGGGCGCCCGAAAGCGTAGTCGCCCATCGACGACACCGAGAGTCCGTTGATCTGCCCGACGACTTCGCCCCGACTGTCCACCATGACCGTGCCGTCGACGATCATCTCCCGCACCCGCTCTTCGATCCTGGAACTCCGGTGGATGCGCTGGTCGATCGCCTTCTGCACGTCGCCCGCGGTGACCACGGGGTCACGTTTGCGGCGCAGAGACGCCCAATACGCCGACTCGCGCACCAAGTCCATCACCGACATGAAGCGGGTGGAGAGCTTCTGTTGGTCCTCGACCAGCCGGGACGCCTGCTCCACGACCCGCGCGACGCCGTCCGCGGTGAAGTGCGGAAGTCCGTCTTGGTCGCAGATGTGGGCGATGAAACGGGCGTAGAGGAGCTCCGCGTCGTCGGTGCGGTCTTCGATGATGTCGAAGTCGGCCTTGACCTTGAACAGCTCCTGGAAATCGGGGTCGAGCTCGTGCAGCAGGTAGTAGATGTACGGTTCGCCCACGATGACGACCTTCGCCCGAAGCGGTATCGGCTCCGGCTCCAGCGTCGAGGTAGCCGCGATCCCCAGCTGCTGGGTGACGTCCTCGATGCGGATCATGCCGGTCTTCATGGTGCGCTTCAGGGCGTCCCACGCGTAGGGCTTGAGGAAGAGGTCGCGGGCCTCCAGCATGAGGAAGCCGCCGTTAGCCGCGTGGAGCGCGCCGGGCTTGATCATGCCGAAATCCGTGACGAGAGCCCCGAACTGAGCTTGATGTTCGATGCGACCGACCAGGTTCTGGAGATTCGGGTTGGTCTCTCGCACGACCGGTGCGCCGGTGAGGGCGGAGTTGTCCACCAACACGTTCACTTTGTACTTGCGGAAGGCCGCTTCGGCACGTTGGCGCATGGGCAGGGCGATACCCATGAACGTGGGGGGAGTCTCGTCGTCCGAAGCCTTGAAATCCGCTGCGTTCTCGACGACATCCGCGAGTACGGCGTCGAGGTGGCCGCCGATCTCGGCGACGCCGGCCCACTTCTCGAGCACGTCGTCGATGAGGTGCTTGGCGGCGTAGGTCGTCACCTGTTCGTCCAACTCGCGCAGGGACTCCCGTCCGCCCTTCTCCTCCTGCCTCACCAGCCGCATCACCTGCTGAAGGTCGGAGTTGAGCGCCTCCAGGGCGTCGTCGATGGTCTTCTGCTCTTCGGCGGGGAGTTCGTTGTACCGGTCTCGGGACATGGTCTCGCCCTCGGGGGTGCGGGGAGCGAAGGCGAGACCGGCGGGGGTGCGTACCATGACGAAACCGTGGGCCTCCGCGTTCTCGCGTAGGGAGTCGATGGACTTCTCTTGGCGGGCACTCACGCTCTGAGACACTTCGCGCCGTCGCGCGTCGTACTCTTCGCTCTCGAACGCCGTGGTGATGGCGCCTTGCAGATTCTCAACGAGCTTTTCCATGTCGCGCCGGAACTCGCACCCGCGGCCTGCCGGAAGACGGATGGCGTTGGGTTGGTGGGGCAGGCTGAAGTTGTTCACGTACACCCAGTCGTCCGGTACAGGCAACTCAGCCGACTCCCGCTCCAAGAACTGGGAGATGGTGCTCGCTTTGCCCGTGCCCGGAGGTCCCAGCGCGAAGATGTTGTAGCCCTGACTGTGGATGCCTATGCCGAAATCCACGGCTCCGACGGCTCTCGCCTGCCCGATCACCTCGTCGAGGGGGGGCAGTTCGGCGGTGGTTGCGAAGGCGAAGGAAGCGGGATCACACCGGCGGTAGGTCTGGGAGGCGGTGAGCCCCGCCGGCAGTTTCGCTTCCTTGAGGTCGGAGCTGCGCTTGGCCATGGTCCCTCCGCACTGTCGGATCTGGAACGGTCTGACTCTACCAGGAGTGGCGGCAGATCGGCCTACCGGTCTAAGGCTCCGTGACGCGCGCCCACCTCGGCGAACGCGGCGATCGCCCGTTCCACCTGATCCGGCTCGTGCGCAGCCGATAGTTGCACGCGGATCCGTGCTTCTCCTCGGGGCACCACCGGGTAGCTGAAGCCGATGACGTAGATGCCGTCAACCAGAAGATCATCGGCCATGGCCGAGGCGAGGCGGGCGTCCCCCAGCATGACCGGGACGATGGGGTGGTCTCCCGGCTTGATGGTGAAGCCGACTTCCGTCATGCCTTCGCGAAAACGCCGCGCGTTCGTCATGAGTCGCTCGCGCAACTCCAACATGGTCGAGAGGATGCGCAGCGCGGCGAGGCCCGCCGCGACGATCGAGGGCGCGAGGGAGTTCGAGAAGAGATACGGCCGGGATCTCTGGCGGAGAAGGTCGGTCACCACCGTGGATGCCGCGGTGAAGCCGCCCGAGGCACCGCCGAGCGCCTTGCCCAGGGTGCTGGTGAGGATGTCGACGCGACCCTGGACGCCGAAGTGCTCGGGCGTGCCCCTGCCCGTCGGTCCGACGAAGCCGGACGCGTGCGAATCGTCCACCATCACGAGCGCGCCGTACCGCGCCGCTAGGTCGCAGATGCGATCGAGGGGCGCCAAGGTGCCGTCCATGCTGAAGACGCCGTCGGTCGCGATCAAACGGATGCGCGCGCCCGAGGCCTCGCGCAGCCGCGCTTCGAGCTCGGTCATGTCGCCCGAGGCGTAGCGGTAGCGCTGGGCTTTGCACAGCCGAACCCCGTCGATGATGGAGGCGTGGTTGAGCGCGTCGCTGATGACGGCGTCCTCAGCGGTGAGCAGCGTCTCGAAGAGTCCGCCGTTGGCGTCGTAGCAGGAGCCGTAGAGGACGCAGTCCTCGAATCCGAAGAACCGGGCGAGTGAGCCCTCCAACTCCTTGTGTCTGTCCTGGGTGCCGCAGATGAAGCGCACGCTGGACATCCCGAACCCTCTCTCGTCCAGGCCCGCGTGAGCGGCGGCCACAACCCGTGGGTCGGAGGAGAGGCCCAGGTAGTTGTTGGCACAGAAGTTCAACACTTCGCGGCGCTGTGCGCCTTCCCCTACGGTGACGAGCGCCCCCTGGCGGGAAGTCAGCAGCCGCTCGCTCTTCCAGAGGCCTGCTTGGCGGATATCGTCCGCCTGGGCGGCCAGCAGTTCTCGTGTTGCGTCATCCACCGATGCGCCTCCTTTCGCCGCCGAACGCTGCCCTTGGTGTCGAGCCCTGCGTCAACGCCAGTCGAGGATGATCTTGGGGTGGCTGTCGATGAGGTTCCCGAAAGTCTCCCTCGAGAACTCGTCCACCGGTACGATGCAATCGCGCCCACCGCTCAGGATCACGTCATAAACGCGCTGCTGGATGTCGGAGAGCTGCGCTTCCAGGAGGTTGCGGGTGATGTGCCAGGTCTCCCAGATCCGGCGCCCGACCACGCTGTGCAGGGATATCCCGTCCACGATGACCCGGTCGATGTGCTCGATGACAGCATCTCCGCTGCGGATACCGAACAGGATCACGTTCCCGCCGCGCCGCGCCGCCGCGATCGCGGTGTTGAGCGCGGCCGTGGCGCCGCTCATCTCGATGGCGACGTCTACGCCCACGCCGTCGGTCAAGTGGCGTATCTCCTGCGTGATGGCCGCGTCGTGGATGTAGCTCTGGGGCGTCGGCTGCGAGGGACGGATCACGGCGTCGGCGCCAAGCGCCAGACCCATCGCCCTATTGGCCTCCACGGGTTCCACGCCGATGACGCGCCGGGCGCCGAGCGCTCTGGCGACGGCCACAGCGAACAGGCCGATGGTGCCCAGGCCTATGATGGCGACGCTCTGGCCGCGCAGGTTGACTTTAGTGCAGGCGTGCACGGCGTTCCCAAAGGGCTCCTGGAGCACCGCCACCTCCGGACGTATGCGGTCGAGGTCGGTCCTCCACAGGGCCTTCGCCGGCAACTTGATCTGCTCGGCGAAGCAGCCGTCGAGCGAGATGCCGATAATCTGGGCGCTCGCGCACACGTGCTTGTCGCCGATCCGGCACTGATAGCAGGTATCATCGACGATGTGGCTCTCGGTGGTGACGATGTCCCCGGGGCGCAGGCCGAAGTCGCGGGTGGCTTCCGGCCCCACCTGGATGACCTCCCCCAGGAGTTCGTGGCCGATGATCCTTACGTCGCGGCCTTCGGCAGCGAGGGACGACGAGATCATGTCGCCGAAGGCCCGCCGATACCAGATCCCACGATCCGATCCGCAGAAGCCGGTCAGGAGCACACGGATGAGGGCGGCTTCTCCGTCGCGATAGTCTTTGTCGAGGTCGAGGACAGGGCGGGCGACCCGCTGCATGCGGAGTCCCGTCGTCGAATCCCAGGGATCAAGGACACGGTCGTAAGTAAGCGCGAGCATGGTGTCCGTCACGGGGTTCTCCTCGACTGTCTGTAGCCTCGCCGGCGAGTCACGCCGCCACACTACCCCGAAGAGGGCGTCGTCAAAAGCGCGCGCCGAAACGAAGTGAGGAGGATCGGAAGGCGAGATGGTGTCCGAGGGGGGACTTGAACCCCCATGAGTTATTCACTCACTAGGCCCTCAACCTAGCGCGTCTGCCAATTCCGCCACTCGGACACAGCCGTGGGAAAAGCACGGGTGAGTATAGATGGTGCCCAGAGAGCCGTCAACAACCGGCACTTGGCATCGTCCGAGGGCCCGCGTATACTCGGCTACGAACAAATGTTCACACGACTTGGAGGTAGCCCACATGGACCTCACCTCACGCCAAAGTGAGATCTTGCGCATCATCCAAGAGACCCTGGGGGCGCAGGGTTATCCACCCACTGTGCGCGAGATAGGCATGGCGGTCGGTCTCTCGTCGCCGGCCTCCGTTCAGAATCATCTCACCGCGCTCGAGGAGAAGGGGTACATCCGTCGGGGTGCCTCGAAGCGACGTGCGATCGAGGTGGTGGGGGTGTCCTCCGAATGGAGGGGGGGTCGCGACGCCCGCGGTCGGTCCGAAGACGCGTTGTCGTGGCTGCCCCTGGTGGGTCGTGTCGCGGCCGGAGCGCCCTTGTTGGCCGACGAGAACGTCGAGGAGAGCGTTCAAGTCCCCGGCTTCCTCGCCAATGGGGGTGAGTGCTTTGTCCTTCGCGTTCGCGGTGACAGCATGGTCAACGCCGGCATCCTGAACGGTGACCTGGTCGTGGTCCGCCGTCAGGAGAGCGCGGAGAACGGTGATATCGTCGTCGCCCTGCTGGGAGAGGAGGCCACTCTCAAGCGTTTCTTCAAGGAGAACGGCCACGTGAGGCTGCAACCGGAGAACGAGGCGATGAAGCCCATCATCACCCGTGACCCGCGTATCGTGGGGATCCTCACCGGCGTGATGAGGAGGGTGTGATGTCGGCGGCCGCGTCCGCGGCGTTCGCGGGCGAAGGAGACGACCGCGCGGTGGCGTATCCGCAGGATCGTCAGTTGCGCCTTGTGTTCGAGGTCGGGTATGCTCCGCCGGTCGGTATGTCCTCCGGGCCGGCCGATTCGCTCGTCGCGGCTGGCCCGATCAGTCTGGCGGCATATGCGTTGAGCCTGCGGCGCGGCGAGCGTTGCTTCTGTTGTGGGCATCCCCTCGAAACGGTTGAGTCGGTGGGAGAGGGTGGGGGCCGGCGTTGTCTGGAATGCCCGGCCTGCGGAGCGTCCCTGCTCGGTCCGGAGTA
>DASRMJ010000354.1:0-5449 GCA_035647995.1 Thermoleophilia bacterium
TCCATCTACTTCCTCACCGCTGAGAACAGCGCCGACGGCGCCCTCACCGACGATCAGAAAGAGCGCCGGGCGCGGGTTATCGAGTTCGAGATGAAGCTCGGCGATCTGCACGGGTGGATGGGTGAGGCTGTCGGTCCAGAAGCGGCGTTCGAGTGGACGGCCTTCTCCGTCCTGATCCAACCGGGTAGCCCCAATGGCTCCGATCCCTCCGGCATCGAACCAACGGTGGTCGAGTGGCCCTTGGCGGACCTGGCCGCTCTGGGTGAGGTGCACCCGCAAGGGCGACGCGCGGTCATCACGGGGTCCGATCTGGCCACCTTGATGCCCCTCGTGCGGGCTGCGAACCAGCTCACGGTGTGGAAGAGCGGCGGCGCCTACTACCACCTCTTGTTGCGCCCCTTGCTGCCCGACGAAGTGGAGTAGGCTGCACGGAGGTTCCTCGAGAAGCACCGCCGGCTCAACCCGGTCGTCGCAGACCGCTCCGGTTCGCTGTACTCCACCCGAAGAAGGGATCCGTGTCTCCCTGGAGTATAATCTCCTAAATTCATAGGAGATTAGGAGATTCGTAGTGTACCCGTTCCAGATGACCGAAGGCATTCGCCGAGACTTGGCCCGCCTCGACGAACTGCATGCTCGGCTTGATGCTCAACCTCTCATGCGCGTGTGGCTGGGGCGGACTCGCCGGGAACTCGAGGCCGAAGTTGTGGCCGCCTCTACGTCCATGGAGGGCATCGCCGTGACCGTGGATGAAGTGAGGCGCGTCCTGGCGGGCGATCGTCCCCGCTCTGTATCGGCTGAGAACGTCGGTCTGGTCGAAGGTTACCGAGACGCCCTGGACTTCGTGCTGCGTCGTGCTGACGATCCCCACTTCCTGTGGCAGTCCGAGCTCATCCTTGGCATCCATTATCGAGTCCTCGCCGGTGACTACAGCCACGGCGCCGGTCGGTTCAGGGCCGGCCAGAACCGTGTGGTCGACTCGGCGGCTCAGCGACATGTCTATCTTCCGCCGCCTCCGGAGTCGGTTCCTGAACTCGTGGTCGAGTTGGCGGATCAAGCCCAGGAGCGGCGCGATGCTGCCGCTCCGATCACTGCCGCCCTGGTCCACCTGCAGCTGGCCGGGATCCATCCGTTCTCGGACGGCAACGGTCGGACGGCCCGGATCCTTTCGTCCCTGGTCATGTATCGCGGCGGGTTCAGACGTCCTGAGTTCACGAGTCTGGAGGAGTGGTGGGGGCGCCACCGCGAAGACTACTACGCCGCTTTCGCCTGTCTGGGCTTGGAGTGGAACCCTGGAGCGGACGCGACGCCATTCGTCGAGGCCCACGTGGGCGCGCAAAGACGTCAGGTCGAGGCCCTCTCCTTGCGCCTGTCGACGGATCGACATCTCTGGCTGGTCCTCGAGGATCTCGTGCGTCACGACCTCCGCGGTGACCCCCGCATGGTCCATGCGTTGTACGACGTCTTCCTGGGCCGGGAGGTCACCAACAGGTACTACCGTGACCTGGCCGACGTCTCTGTGCCCACGGCCACGAACGACCTGGTCCGTCTGGATGCCGCCGGCCTGCTTCGCGTCCTGGGAGCGGGGAGGACCCGTCGGTATTCGGCCGGCCCGCGCCTCATGACGCTGGTGGCGACCACAGCCCGGCTTGAGGAGTCAGTCGTCGATCCCGAGCAGTCCTTGGAGGCCCAACGGGACGCGATCCTCGTGAGTCTTGCCGAGCGCATCCGGGCCGGCGGCGCCGGCGGGTGAACGACGTTCCACGACCGAGCATGGAACGGGGCGGTGCTGCAGACCGCGCTGGTGCAGCCGTTTCCCGGGCAGACGGTGGCCGTCCCGCCGCCTAGACATGGGTCCGGTGGCTTTCGACCTCGTCAAGGGCGACGACCACAAGCCGAGCTCGACGGAAGGCGCCACGATCTACCTGAGCGCGATGGTCGGCTTCATCTGTTTCTTCCTCGACTCGGAAGGTAACCGCATCGGCATCCAGCAACCGGCGGCGAACAAGCGGTAGGTCGGGCGCCCATTACGGGGGCCGCCGCGATTCTGCCGCAGCCGTCTGCGGGCGGTGTGGTCGTGACGCGAAGGAGTATAGTTCGGCCGCCATGACGAGTACCTTGCCACCGCCACTCACGCCACTCACGCCACACCGTTCCGGCGCCCGCGCGCGGCGGGGCGTGGCTAAGACGCTTCGCTCGCTCAGCCACCGTAACTTCCGGATCTTCTGGACCAGCCAACTGGTCAGTCTGGTGGGCACCTGGATGGCCGACGTGGCGTTGGCCTGGCTCGTGCTCGACCTCACGGATTCGCCCGTGATGCTGGGCGCGGCCATGACGCTGCGCTTCGGCCCCACCCTCGTCTTCTCGCTCTTCGGCGGGGTGTTGGCCGACCGGCTGCCCAAGGTGCGCATCCTGATGACCACCCAATCCGTGTTGATGCTCCAAGCCTTCGTGATGGCGGCGCTCACGTCGAGCGGACACGCCACGATCACGCTGGTCTACCTGCTGGCTCTGGTGCGGGGAACGGCCGAGTCGCTCGACATCCCCACCCGGCAGGCGTTCGTCATCGAGCTTGTAGGGCCGGCCGACGTGCAGAACGCGGTGGCGCTCAACTCCAGCGTCTTCAATGCGGCCCGTATCGTGGGGCCGGCCATCGGCGGCGTGCTGGTGGCGACGGTGGGCGTCGCGGTCTGCTTCTGGCTGAACGCGGTGAGTTTTGCGCCCGTGTTGGTGGCCCTCGCACTTCTCCGTTCGGCCGACCTGCACCCCGTGGCGCGCCCGGAGAAGGCGCCGCTTTTCCGGCAGTTGGGGGAGGGTTTCGCCTATGCGGCGCGCACGCCCGACGTGGCGCTGATCCTGGCCATGGTGGCCGTGATCGGCATCTTCGGCTACAACTTCACGGTGATGCTCCCCCTGCTCGCCCGCTACGCACTCGAGTCGGGACCCATCGGTCTGGGCGCCCTGACCGGCGCGATGGGGGTGGGTGCGCTGACCGCGGGGGTGTTCGTGGCGGCGCGGGGCCGCCCGACCCGGCGCACGGTGCTCCTTGGGCTGGGCGGCTTCAGCGTGGCTCTGCTGCTGCTCGGTCTTGCTCCCGGACTATGGCCGGCGATGGCGCTACTGGTGGTCGTGGGCTTCTTCGGCATCCTGTTCCACACGAGCGCCAACAGCCGTCTCCAGCTGATCGTTCCCGGACAGCTGCGAGGCCGGGTGCTCTCGATGTACGCTCTGCTCTTCATCGGTTCGACCCCCCTCGGCAGTCTGCTGGTGGGGACGCTGGCCGAGCACCAGGGCATTCGGGTCGCGATCGTCGAACTCTCAGTGGTGTGTATGGTCGGGGCCGGCTTGAGCCTCTGGGTCGCGGTGCGGATGCGGCGAGGGATAGCGAACCCGCTGCCGGATTTGGGACGGTCGCCTGACTGAGCGCCGGGCGTAGTCGGTTGACGGACGGTGACCGGTGTCGCCGGACCAGGCCTATTGGGACTCTGGAAACCACGCGCTCGAGGTCGGCAGAGGAGATGTGACTGCTGACGTCAAGAATCTCGAGACCCACCATCTCTCCTCGTTCGTCGAGATCGACTACGAATCCCGGCCGGAGTTCTTCCGATTCGACTCTGGCCTCATCTTCCAGAGCCGTCGGTTCCGGGCCGCTATGAAGGACTACTGCCTCCGGCAAGAGTTCATCACCCCGTACACCCCGGAGCAGAGCGGGATGATCGAGCGCTTCTTCCGGAGCTTGAAGGAAGAGCGGGTCTGATAGCACATGTTCAGTGACTTCGCAGAAGCCCGTCTGGCGATCCGCGACTGGATCCACTAGTACAACGAGGGACGACCTCATCCGAGTCTCGGCCACCTGAGCCCGGCCGAATATCAGGCACAGCAGTTGCGACTGGTGGCTTGAAATGGGGGGGGAGCATTACACTTGCCGCCTCGGTAGCCGTCGCGGAGCGGGCAGCCGAAGACATCCATGCGGACAACGCCGTACCTGCGGCACAGGACGGCGATTGCGTCACGTTACCTTTCGAGTTCTGCGAGCATGGTCGACCTCCATGCCTACGGTACCCCGCCGGCAGCTACGATGCTTGCCGGAACTGACCGTACCGCAGCGCCAGTCGGTCGGGATCCGGACGGTGGGCGATCGTTCTGGGCAAGATGATGCTCTGTCCATGCAGCCCTTGGATGGCGTGTGCAAGCGTAGGGCCGTCGCGCTCCCGTAGGATATCGGGCCTCACCTCGATCACGTAGTCGGGACGAAGGCCGACGATGTTCCGATCGAACGTGCCATGATGAAGCGCGCACAAAGAGAGGCCGTTGCGTACAATCGGATCCCCCAGCGGTTGCCAGTCGGGAATAATGTGAGCGGCGTCCAAGAGCTCCTCGTGGCGAAGATGGCAGAAGGCGCATTGCCGCCGGTAGGCCTCGAGCACGCGTTCTCGGAACCCACGCTGGTGGAGGCGCACCTTCACCTCGGCGGTGATGTAGCTCCGGCGGCCCCGGTCGACGTCTTCATACAGGGCTAGATCGTCGGCCCGCACGGGCTTGAAGAGAACGTGCTCCCGGTCGTCCACTGCGACGGTCACAGTGAGTCGGCCAGGGTCGTCGTGCACAATGTACACGGGCCAGGCGGCGTAGTATCTCCCGGGGGCAACTCTGTGGAAGTAGATGAGCGGCAATCTGAGGCGCATGGCTTCGCGCATGCCCTGGTTGTCCCGATGGTTTGGGTCGGTCCCGCGGTAGCGGTAGTAGATGAGCCCGTCGTCTACCCCTATGTCGTCATCGTAGGGGCCGTCGGGGATGGTGGTCAACGAGAGCGGGACGTTCGCCAGCATCTTCGGTTTGAAGATGCCCGGTGGGCCGACCAAAGGGACCCGGACATCGTCCAGAACGAAGCCCTGTGCGAGGAGCTCTCGTGGCAGGACGTCGCCGTGTAAGCGCATCTGGTCCGACAGCCAGTTGAAGGCTGCGGTACGCACGCGCGTGTCGAGAACACGATCCATGGCACCCCCGCCTTGTTCACAGTCGCCCGAACTCGCCAACGTCCCAGATCAGCATATTCGTATCACGAACATCCACAACTCCGAAAGGCGGGGTCGCCTTCGTCTTTCGAGAGGACGGGCACTGCGGGGGGCGAGCGGCGCAGTTCCGCGCGTACGGATAGCTCCCGTGTCCGGGACGCGATCTACCAGGCTGGAGTCGGGGTTGCCCCGCCTGCGATCTCAGATCCCCGTTGGCAACGTAGCTGTCGATCTGCCGCTATCCGGCAGGAGGCTGTCTTCTTCGCGGGAACGACCGCGGTGCCGCAGACCCTTCCTGGGTCGAAGGTCCGATGGTGCCGGTTCGACGGGTATCCCACACTTGGTGACAAAGAACCTCCCGAACACGAATGATAGAATACGAATACGTATTTGTACTACGCTGACCGACGGCAGGCATGCCGCGGGCGGGCGATTCG
>DASRMJ010000355.1:0-2813 GCA_035647995.1 Thermoleophilia bacterium
GACTGGAAGAGCCTCATCTTCAACTACGGGCGGCATGAAGTGCGCAGCTTCCTGCTGAGCAGCGCTCTGTTCTGGCTCGACCACTACCACGCCGACGGCCTGCGGGTGGACGCGGTCGCCTCCATGCTCTACCTGGACTACTCCCGCAAAGCGGGGGAGTGGATCCCCAACATCTACGGGGGACGCGAGAATCTGGGGGCCATCGAATTCCTGCGTCGCCTGAACACCGAGGTCTACGGCCACTACCCCGACGTGCAGTGCATCGCGGAGGAATCCACCGCCTGGCCCATGGTCTCGCGCCCCATCTACGTGGGTGGACTGGGGTTCGGTCTCAAGTGGGACATGGGCTGGATGCACGACACTCTCGAGTACATGAGCTACGAGCCTGTCCACCGTAAGTTCCACCACGACCGCCTCACCTTCCGCGCCTTGTACGCCTTCACCGAGAACTTCGTGTTGCCCCTCTCGCACGACGAAGTGGTGCACGGAAAGGGTTCGCTCCTAAACAAGATGCCGGGCGACCCGTGGCAGAAGTTCGCCAACCTCCGACTCTTGTTGAGCTACATGTACGGCCAGCCTGGTAAGAAACTGCTCTTCCAGGGCGCGGAGATCGGCCAGTGGCGGGAGTGGGCCCACGAGGCGAGCGTCGACTGGCACCTGTTGGGCGACGAACGCCACGCCGGCATCCAGCGCCTCCTAGGCGACCTCAACCGACTCTACCGGGAGGAGCCCGCCCTGCACGACCTCGACCTGGACGAGGCGGGCTTCGAGTGGATCGCCGCCAACGACTCCGAGCAGAGCGTGATCAGCTTCCTGCGCAAGGCCAAGGACGGCGAGGTGGTGCTCGTGGCCCTGAACTTCACCCCGTTGCCCCGCCACAACTATCGCCTGGGAGCCCCAAGCGCCGGCCTCTGGGAGGAGGTGCTGAACAGCGACGCCGCCGACTACGGCGGGAGCGGGCAGGGCAACCTAGGGGGAGTGCAGGCGGCTCCCTTCCCGTTCCACGGACGGCCCGCTTCGCTGACGCTGACCCTACCTCCCTTGGGGGCGGTGTTCCTGAAGTGCCGGGGTTGAGGGTGGCGTCGCGGGGCTGGCAGCCGAGCCTCGGCGCCGTGCCTCAGGGCGCCGACCGCTGTCTCTTCCGGGTGTGGGCGCCTCGCGCGGACCGGGTCGAGGTGCACCTTCTGGGTGATCGTGAACGGCGGGTGGTCCTGGAGCCCGAGCCGCGCGGCTACCATGCGGCCCTGGCCGAGGAGGTGAAGCCGGGCACACTCTACCGTTACCGGCTTGCCGGTGTCGCCGGCACTCCGGGAGATGAGGAGCTGCCCGACCCGGCCTCCCGCTCCCAACCCCAAGGCGTGCACGGGCCCTCGCAGGTGGTCGCGACAGAGACGCCCCCGTCCGCCGCTTTCCCGGGGAGGCCCCTGGAGGAGCTGGTCTTCTACGAACTGCACGTGGGCACGTTCACGCCTGCCGGCACCTTCGCAGCGGCCATCGACCACCTGGACGACCTGGTCGACCTGGGCGTGACCGCCGTGGAGCTCATGCCGGTGGCCCAGTTCCCGGGACAACGCAACTGGGGCTATGACGGCGCCTTCCCCTTCGCCCCGCACAACACCTACGGCGGCCCCGCCGGTCTGCGCAGCCTGGTGAGCGCCTGTCACCAGCGCGGACTCGCCCTCATCCTCGATGTGGTCTACAACCACTTCGGACCGGAGGGCTCCCGGGTGGCCGATTACGGGCCCTACTTCACGGATGTCTACCGCACTCCTTGGGGCCGGGCTATCAACCTGGACGGTCCCGACAGCGACGAGGTGCGCCGCTACTTCATCGAGAACGCGCTGCACTGGGTGGCGGAGTACGGCATCGACGGTCTGCGGCTGGACGCCCTGCACGCCCTCATCGACCGCTCGGCCCTGCCCTTCCTGCGTGAGTTGGCCGACGCGGTCCACGGCTACGCCCGGGCCACGGGCCGCCACATCCACCTGATCGCAGAGAGCGATGCCAACGACGCCGCCCTCTTGGCCCCACCCGACCGGGGCGGCATGGGTCTGGACGCCCACTGGAACGACGACCTGCACCACGCCCTGCACGCCGTCCTGACCGGGGAGCGGGCCGGTTACTACGAGAGCTTCGGCGGGTTGGAGCACCTCGCCCGAGCGCTCGCAGACGGCTACGTGTACGGCGCCCGCTGGTCGCCGTACAGGAGGCGGCGCCACGGCAGTTCGCCCGCGGCCATCCCCGCGCAACGCCTGCTGGCCTACAGCCAGAACCACGACCAGGTGGGCAACCGGCCTCTCGGCGGGCGCCTCAGTAGCCTCGTGCCTTTCGAAGCGCTGAAGTTGGCCGCGGCCACCGTCATCCTCTCGCCATATCTGCCGCTGCTCTTCATGGGCGAAGAGTACGGGGAGACCGCGCCTTTCCTCTACTTCATCGACCACGGCGACCCCGCCCTGGTGGAGGCCGTGAGGCGCGGCCGAAGTGAGGAGTTCTCCGACTTCCCCGGCTTCACACCCGACCGGCCGATGCCCGATCCCCAGGATCCCCTCACTCTTGAGAACTCCCGGCTCGATCGGGACCTGCTACGCGAACCTCGGCACCGGGCCCTGCGCGAGTTCTACCGTGAGCTCCTTGTACTGCGGTGCACCGACCCGGCCCTGGCCCATCTGAGCAAGGAGACACAGACGGTGGAGACCGTGCCCGAAGAGACTCTCGTGCTCCGACGCCGGGCGGCGACGGACGAGGCCGAGTCGGCGGCGACCGACCGCCCCGCCCCATCCCCGCGCCACGAGGTGTCCCTCGTGCTCCACTTC
>DASRMJ010000356.1:0-4052 GCA_035647995.1 Thermoleophilia bacterium
TCTCATTCCTCCCGATGCTCCACCCACTCGTTGTCGATGCCCGGAGCGCCCACGCCGAGCCAGAGACAGTCGGCGTCCGAATCGTTCACGATCTGACGTCTCGGGCGCGGATCCAGCCGGATCAGGGAGCCCTGTGCGAGCGGTACGCGCCTGCCGTCCACGACCAGCGTGCACTGCCCTTCAAGGACGAAGAAGAACTCCTCCTGTTCGGTGTGGGAGTGATACTCCATCTTCTCCCCGGGCGCGAACCGGAAGATGTTGGCCCGGAGCTTGTTCAGGTCGAGCGCCTTCGAGAGGTCGTAGTAGCCGTACGACTCATCGTGCTCCTCCGCCAGTTCGGAAAGCCTCACCTGGACCCACGGTTCTCGCATCATCGTCCCCCCCCCTTGACATTCTCGCGCCTTCTCGGACACGCACCGGGCCCCGGGTAGACGATCGGGCTGAAGGGTGACGATCCAGAGAGCACTTGCTGAAGTCCATCCTATCGCGCCTCGACCGCGAGGGAAACCAGGCCGGCGAGCCGCAGGCGCGCTCCGCGAACGGCCCATACTGGAGCGTGCTAGTAGAGTCCGGCGAGCATCTCCGAGATCCCGAGCACCCGCACCTTCGATCCAGCGCGCTTCGCCCCCAACGAAAGCTGCAGCATGCACGACGGGCACTCGGTCACGACCACGTCGGCGCCGGTCGAAGCCACCTTCTCCATCTTCCGCGCTAGGATCGCGGCCGACACCTCGGGGTTGAGGACGTTGTACGAGCCGGCCGCGCCGCAGCAGCGGTCGGCCTCGGGGAGTTCACGGAACTCCACACCCGGCAGCGAGCGCAGCAGATCGCGCGGCTGGCTCACCACCCCCTGGAAGCGGGCGCCGAGGTGGCACGGCTCGTGGAACGTCACCACCAGCGGCCTGCCCGGCTGCTCGCCAGGACCGCCGGCGTCCAGCGTAGGCGACAGCGGAGGCGAGCCGACGCGCCTGGACTCCCACGCGGGGCCGCCGGCGCCGAGCCCGGGGCGTTCGACGTGCAACGCCCGGGGCTGCAGTGACGGCTCCGGAGCCTGCGGCAGCCGCAGTGACGGCCCGAACGGCGCAATCTGCGGCGGCCGCGGTGACGGGCCGAGCGGCATGCTCTGCGCCCGCTGTGCGCTCTGCGGCTGCTGCGATCGAGTCGTGGCGCGCGCCGCAGGAATCTCGGTGCAGCCCTGCTCGACGAGGAACTCACTGAAAGAGCGGACCTTGGCCGCCAACCGGCGCGCCCGCGTGCGGAACTCTCCGTCGTCGGCGAACAACTCCGGATACTCCTTCAGGTGCCCTGAGCAGCTGCCACACTCGGACACGACGGCGTCGAAACGAGTGAGGTCACCCATGACTTCGATGTTGCGCCGGGCGAGAGCCCGCGCGCCGTCCACATCTCCATAGCCGTACACCGGGAGTCCACAGCAGGCGTTGGGCAACACCTCCACCGACGCCCCCGCCCGACGCAACACCGACACGGCCGCTACCCCCACCTCGGGCAACATGTAGTTGTAGCCACAGCTGATCCAGTACCCGACCCTGACGGGTCGGTCACCGCGCTCCCAGGACTCTGCCCCTGCGTCGCGAGTCGGCGGTAGGATCGGAGCCGTGAGCCCCCCGCGCCGACCCCCGGCCTCGGCGGCCGGCCTGGCCAGACGCACACGCAGGAACTGTCCGGGCGCTCCCTCCCGCAACTCGAGCGCCTTCGTGAGCTTGGGATTGATCATGTCCAGCAGGCCCCAGCGTGCCGCGACGCCGTCAAGACCTGCTTCCCGAGCGGCCCACGCCGCCCACACGACCTGCCGCATGCGCCGCGGGTCCGGAAGCAACCCACGGAAGATCACCCTTTGCAGCGTCGAACGGCCGAACCGGCGCGCGTATGCCTCGCGAAAGGCGACCACGAGGCGATCGGTTTTCAGATCGGAGAAGCAAGAGGCCGTGCAGGCCCGGCAGAGCAAACAGTTGTCGAAGGCGTCCCGCAGGTCCGCGTCAAGAACGGTCTCCCCCTCGATGAGATTGCGCACGAGGGCGTGCTTGCCCCGGGCGACATGAGCCTCGCGATAGGTCGTGCGGTAGACGGGGCAGGCGGGTTGGCAGAAGCCACACTTGCCGCACTTCGCCACCTGGTCGTAGAGCGCCCTCAGAGCCGCGGGGGTATCAGATTCCACCCGCACACCTTCCGGGGTTCATCAGACCCCGGGGATCGAACTTCCCTTTCAACGTCCTCATGAGGTCCACCCCACCGGGATCGGCACCCCAAACGTCCAGTTCGCCACAGAGAATGTCGGCCCCCTCGACCAAGACCAGACTTCCCCCGACACGCTCGGCAGCCGCGCGCACGCGGAGCAGGAGGTCGCAGCATCCCGGGGGCGCCGCGCCCACTGTCCCAGGCGAGCCGAGCCACAGCCGCGCCGTCCCGCTGCCGGCCGACGCCGTCCACATCAGGTCTCCTTGCGCGGCCGCCGGCAGAGACTCCGCGAGGCCGAGTAGCCCAAGCAGTTCCGATCGCGGCACGCTCAACTTCGCCTCCACCGAGTAACCGGCCGAGCGCGCGGCTCTCCTCTGTGCGGCGAGCGCCGACCACACGGACGAGACCGGCCCAGGCGCCGTCAGAATGAGCGTCGTGCCCTCCTCGCCCAACACGCGCACGACATCTCGAACCTGACGCTCCACCGCGACCGCGTCCCCTTCGAAAGCGACCAAGACGACGTGGCCGCCCGCCCCCATGATGCCCACGACGTCCGCGTCGACCATCCGGCTCGAGGCCGGGGACAGGACCTCGACGGCGGCCGGGATCAGCTGGGAACCCAACAACCCGCGCACGGCCGCATCCGCGGCGGCGAGATCGGGCATGGACCCCACTACCACGTGCTCGCGGGAGGGGCCGGGAAGCAGTCGGATCGTCGCCTCGGACATGACTCCGAGAGAGCCGAACGCACCTATGAAGAGACGGGTGAGGTCGTATCCTGTGACGTTCTTGATAGTGCGACCACCCGCCTTCACGCGGTCGCCCCCCACGAGCACCGCGCCCAGGCCGAGCACGACGTCGCGCATACTCCCATGCAGCATCCGGTGCGGACCGTGGTCGTTGGTGCTCAGGACCCCCCCGAGAGTCGCTGACTCCGGCATAGGTGGATCGAGTGGCAGCAGCAGCCCATCACGCGCGGCGAGATCCTGCAGTGCGGCGAGGGTGGTGCCCGCCCCCGCCGTCACGGTGAGGTTGTCGGGGTCGTACTCGGTGATGGCCCCCATAGACCCGAGCGGCGGCAGCAAGTGCCCCTCCGCATGCCGGGCCTCCCCCGAGCCGACCGATCCCTCCGCGCGCCAAGCCGTGGTGCGCACCAGAAGGTCGCACGCACGCGGCGGAGCGCCCCAGCCCAGCTTGGTGCCTCCCCCGGTGGGACACACGGTGAGGTCGGACTCGGCCGCGACTCTCATGACGTCCGCGAGTTCGTCCACATCGCCTACGAGTACTTCGGCACAGGGTCGGACCCCCGCCACGTGGTGATCGGGCGACTCGCGGATGTTACGCGAACCGACCAGACCCTGCAGGTGAGCCACCACCTCATCTGAGAGCATGCGCGAGCTCATCGGCCCTCCTCCTCGTGCCGTCGTTCCCCGCGCGGGGGTAGCACCTTCCCCGGGTTACAGAGATCGTTCGGGTCGAACGAGTCCTTGACCCACTCCTGGGCGCGCATGTCACTCTCATCGAACACCATGGTCATCGCCGCCACCTTCTCCAAGCCGATGCCGTGTTCCCCGCTGACCGTCCCACCCATGTCCGCGCACAGCTGCAGCACTTCCATGCCTGCCGCCATCACACGTTCTCGGTCTCCCGGAACCCGATCGTCGAACAGGAACAGCGGATGCAGGTTGCCGTCACCCGCGTGGAACACGTTGGCCACCTGCAGATCGTGCCGGCGTGCTATCTCGGTCACGGCGCGGATGGTCTCGGGAAGGCGGGTGCGCGGCACGGTGCCGTCGGCGACGATGTAGCTCGGAGCCAGCCGGGAGACCGCCCCGAACGCCCCCTTGCGCCCCTTC
>DASRMJ010000357.1:0-2694 GCA_035647995.1 Thermoleophilia bacterium
CATCGCGATCGACGGGGAAGCCGCTACGGTCCCGTCGCCCATACGCTTCGAGAGCCTGCCGGGGGCACTGCGCGTGCGCGTGCCCCGGTAGGCAACCGGGCTTTCGGCGGTCGCGCGCCGACTCATCCCGGGCGGTCGTTCGATACATGGCTTTTGAACGTCCTGGAAGGTTCTCGAGCGCTCCCGTTCTTGACCAACCGAATGATCGGGATGCACGTCAAGCGGCTCACCGGTATGCAGACTGTGCGCCTCGCCACCTCGACGAGAACGGGACTCATCACCAGCTGCACCAAGCTGCGATACCACGGTCCGGCTCCAGCCGACGAACGCCCTGGGACCGCAGACCTGGCCAGGTGGCTCTCTGAGGCGTGGCACCACTATCAGGGCACCTGGGCCGCCGTGGACCAGGTGCCCTACGATCTCTGTCGGCGGCGGTGGTGGCGCCAGCAGAGGTTCGCCCGGCCGCTGACGCGAGCGTCTTCCTGAAGGCCATTCATTCCCGAGAAGATTGCACGCGCCTTTCCGTGTCGAGCGCTCTCACCTGGCGGAGACGGTCTGCTTCACGTCAGAAGTGTCCTGCAGGTCGAGCCATCATCGCTTTCCACGGCCGGTGCCCCGAACGAGGAGCACTACCCCGACGATGATGGCGACCACGACCAGAGCTACGAGCAGCCACATGAGTACTCCGCCCGCACCCCCGTTCCACCCGTTCATCATGTCGTTCCACCCATTCATCGTGTCGCTGCCCCCCTCGAATCGCTTGCCGTCGAGCCCTACAGGTACGAGCACGGTCACCCCTCCGGTGGGTCCCTAAACCCCGTGCGTGAACGGACACGGCATGCTTTTGGTGTCTCAGGGGAGGAGGAGAGTCGTATGCCATGGACAATCGCAGTGGTGCTCGTGATTCTATGGTCAGCCGGACTCATTCCGGAACAACCATCAGCGGGTTCATCCACATTCTCCTCGTGCCGGCCATCATCGTCGTAGTTGTTCGGCTGATTCAGGGTCGGCGCGCAGCTCGTTGAGGAGGTCCGGCGATCCAAGGCGCGGCCGACCGCCTCCCCGGGAGCATGCGGCACCCCCAAGTACACGCGCATCGAGAAGACCTTCTCCTTTGCCCACTGCACCGGCAGTCTCCAAGGTTGACCTCACCGGCCGCCCTCAGCGAGCTGAACGGCTACGCTAAAGCGTTACCGCGGAGCACTCGGTGGCTGCCGATGCGATAGTGTGAGCCCTGATGTGACGCGAGGAATGCTCCATCTCCCCTGAGGACCGACAGCGGCGACTCGTAGCGGATGGAGCCGGCAGGGAAGGCGACTCTCCATGATCTCTGCGTTTCTTTGGGGAGGTTTTGCGGCAAGCTCGTTGCTGCTCGGGTATCTGCTTGCCGAGCGCGGACTCTCCAACCGGACAATAGGTTTGATCATGGGGTTCGGCGCCGGCGCGTTGATCAGCGCCATCGCTTACGAGCTGGTGCCCGAGTCTGCCATCGGAGGCTGGGAGATGCCCGCAGCCTTCGCGCTGGGCGCCGCGGTCTTCTTCTCGGTCGACTGGCTCGTCGATCGCATGGGTGGGGTGCACCGCAAGTCCATCGCGGGCAAGAAGGGGGAAGGTTCGGGTGCGGCCATCTTCATCGGCACACTCCTCGACGCTATCCCCGAGTCGCTTGTGCTGGGGATCGGCGTCGCGATAGGCGGCTCGATACGTGTGGCCTTCCTGGCGGCGGTCTTCGTCTCGAACGTACCGGAAGGGGTCGCCGGGACGGTGAACCTGTCAGCCGCGGGCCACTCCCGACTCAGAACCCTCTGGATGTGGATCGCGCTGGTCCTTGCCTCGGCCGCCGCCGCGGCGCTGGGTTACGGCCTCATCCAGTGGATCCCCGCCGCAGACGGGCGCGTGGTGCAAGCCTTCGCGGCCGGGGCCATGCTCACCATGTTGGCCGATGCGATGATGCCGGAAGCCTTTGAGCACGGCGGCAGATTGGTGGGGCTTTTCACCGTCATGGGGTTCGCCGCCGCCGCAGCTCTCTCGATACTCGGATGATGTGAATGGCTCTGGCGCCGCCGCCCACGGACGGTCGTGAGGGGAGTGGCAGCAGTCGGCCGATCACGCTCACCCCGTAGGCGGCCATAATGATGACGAACGGCATGGCCGGAAGACGGTATCGGGCCTGGAAGTAGAACAGGGAGACGACACCTAGGATGTAGAAGAAGATCAGCAGCGGCAACAGAGTCTGGCGCTCTTTTCTGAGACCGGCGAATCCACCTACGAGGGCAAGGAACATCAGAGCCCACGTGTAGACCCGCTGGACGCCCGAGACCGCGTCGAGGCTGTTCGACCCGATCTCGGATATCAACCAGTCGTTGGGAGCGCCCAAGAACAGCAGCATCCGCCAACCCGTGAGGGCCAGGAAACTAGCGAGTCAAGCTTGCCACGGCCCTGCATCCAGTGGTACGCTCCCTCGGATGCTCAAGACTCAACCGACACCCAGAAACCACATCGGCGAACACTCGCTTTGTTCGTGGTGGCGCTGGCCCGATACACGGGGCTGAGCGCCGGCACGTTCCTGACATAGGAACATAGACGCCGCGGGCGGCCCTCAGGGACCGTCCGCGGCGTTTCTCGTTGTACGACAGAAAGGCCGCGGAGCACTCCGCGGCCTTTCTGCATTCTCCGACCGTTCGAAAGGGGAGG
>DASRMJ010000358.1:0-3886 GCA_035647995.1 Thermoleophilia bacterium
GATATGGAGAGCCCAGGTCTTGCCCACCACGCACGATATGGGCGCCCAGCTCTCGGCCAAGGTGCGCAGCACGGGGTCGTCGGCGGCGGACACACCCCGGGCCCGCGTCATACCGAAAGCACTCACGCGGGCGTCACCCAAGTCGACGTTCGCGATGCGCGAGAAGAACTCTACGTCCTTGGGATTGGACCCCGGGAAGCCGCCTTCTATGACGTGGATGCCCACAGAGGCGAGTCGCTGGGCAATCCGGATCTTCTCGTCCACTGACACGCTCAGGCCTTCGCGCTGCATCCCATCGCGCAGGGTGGTGTCGTACAGGAGTATGTCGGAAGAACGGCTCACTCGACCGACGGAGTGCCTTCGGCTACATGGCGGGCGATGATGTCACCGACATCGCTGGTGCCCATGCCCATCTTGCCGGCGGCCAACGAGTCCATGCGGCTGATCGCATGGATGATGCCGGCTTCCACCCACTGCGCCGCGTCCTTCTGCCCCAGGTGGTCGAGCATCATCTGCAGCGAGGAGATCGCCGCCAGAGGGTTGATCACGTTCTGCCCCGCGTACTTGGGGGCCGAGCCGCCCATGGGCTCGAACATGGCCGTGCCCTCGGGGTTGATGTTGCCGCCCGCAGCGATGCCGAGACCTCCCTGGATCATGGCGGCCAGGTCGGTGATGATGTCGCCGAACATGTTGTCGGTGACAATGACGTCGAACCACTCCGGATTCTTCACGAACCACATGACGATGGCGTCCACGTGGGCGTAGTCGCGGGTGATGTTCGGGTAGTCGGCCTCGCCGACCTCGTTGAAGGCGCGCCACCAGAGATCCCAGGCGTAGGTGAGCACGTTGGTCTTGCCACAGAGGGTCAGCTTGGCGCCACGGTCGGGCCGGCCGGCGTATTCGAAGGCGTAGCGGATGCAGCGCTCGGCGCCCTTGCGGGTGTTCACGCTCTCCTGCACGGCGATCTCGTCGGGAGTCCCCTTCTTGAGGAATCCCCCGGTGGAGGCGTACAGGCCTTCGGTGTTCTCGCGGACGACCACGAAGTCGATGTCCGCCGGACCCTTGTCTTTGAGCGGCGTCTCCACGCCTGGGTACAGCTTGACGGGCCTCAGGTTGATGTAGAGGTCGAGGGCGAAGCGCGCCTTGAGGAGGATGCCCTGCTCCAGTATGCCCGGCTTCACGTCGGGGTGGCCGATGGCTCCGAGGAAGATGGCGTCATGACGGGCCAGTTCCTCAAGCCCGGAGTCGGGGAGAGTCTCACCCGTGCGCAGATACCGTTCGGCGCCGAAGTCGTACTCGTGCAGATCGTACGAGAACCCGGCGCGATCGGCCGCCGCCCGCAGGACTTTCAAGCCTTCCCGCACCACTTCCGGCCCCGTTCCATCACCGGGTAGCACGCCGATGTCGTAGCGCATTCCTTCTCCCTCTCCTCGACGAAGGCCTATCATCCGGGCCTCCCGCTCTTCTCGTCCGCACATTGTATCTTCCGCAAGGCCTCCGGACTATGTCGCACGCGGGACTCTTGACCCTCACGTAGCGTCATGGTCTATGCTGGGCGCATGAAGATGGACCCACACAAGACTCGCCCGCGCGCCGCGGCCTCGATTGCACCGGCGCTCCGCGTGGGCGAGGTCGCCCGCCTCGCGCACGTGAGCGTGCGGACACTGCATCACTACGACCACGTGGGGCTGCTCGAGCCCTCCGGGCACACGGCATCTGGCTACCGACTCTACACGCTCCCCGACCTGGAGCGCCTCCAGCACGTGCTGTTGTACAAGGAACTCGGGTTCTCGTTGGAGGAGATCCGAGAGTCACTGACCGACCCGTCGTTCGGCCGGCGCGAGGCGTTGCAGGGCCAGCGCGGGCTGCTCGAGGAGCAGATGCTCCGTCTGGAGGCCCTGCTGGGTCTCATCGACAAGACACTGGTATCCCTGGAAGGAGGGTTCGGCATGACCAAAGAGGAGATGTTCGAGGTGTTCGACGGCTTCGACCCGGCCGAGTATGAGGACGAGGTCAAGGAGCGCTGGGGACACACCGAGGCCTACAAGGAGTCCGCGCGGCGCACCAAGGGCTACACGAAAGCGGATTGGGAGAGGTTCAAGGCGGAGAGCGAGGAGATCGGCACGGCGATCGCCGCGCTCATGGACGAGGGTATCCCGCCCGAGGATCCCCGCGCAATGGATCAAGTGGAGCGGCACCGCCTCCAGATCGACCGCTGGTTCTACCCCTGCTCCCACGAGATGCACGTGGGCCTGGGCCAGATGTACGTGGCCGACCCGCGCTTCACCGCCACCTACGAGAAGATCCACCCGGGAATGGCCCAGTACGTCTGTGACGCCATCATCGCCAATGCCGCCCGGGCCGAGGCTGAGCGCCGCTGACCCCGGGGACCTCGCCGCCAACGCGGCCCGGGACGGCGCCCGCCCTCGCTGGCCTTCTGGGGCCGGCCGCCAAGCCGCCAAGCCGGCAAGCCGGCGCCCATGACGGCGCCCGGACTACACCGACTCGATCTCGGCCGACATCACCGCGATGTCGGTGCGCAGCACCCAGCCCCGCCGGCGCCACCAGCCAACGGCGCCCTCGTTCTCGTGGTAGACGGACACGTGACACTTCTGGATGCCGTTCGACCGCAGCGAGGAGACGCACGCTTCCACCAGCGCCGTGCCGATGCCGCGCCTGCGCCAGGTAGGATCGACGGCGAGATGATGGATGAAGCCGCGCCGCCCGTCGTGGCCGCACAGCACCGCCCCCACGAGGACGCCATCAGCGCGCGCGACGAAGCTGGACCCGGGATTGCGCTCGAGGTAAACGAGGATGTTCGCGCGCTCGTCCGCGCCGCTCAGGCCGATGCCCTCGCACCGCTTCCAGAGTGAGAGGACTTCGTCGTAGTCCGTGATGTCGAATGGAAGGATCATGTGCTCACGCCGTCGATCGGGCTCTGCATCTATGGCGAGTCGTCGCCGACGAACTCTCCGTAGTACTTCTCCGCGCATTCCGGACATACTCCGTGCGAGAAGACCGCTTCCGAGTGCTCGCCTATGTACTTCTCAAGGACTTCCCATTCGTCATGCTTGCGGATCTTCTTACAGAAGGAACAGACAGGAAGCAGCCCCTCCAGCATGACAAGCCGATCCAACAGTCTCCACGTGAGCCCGATCGATATGGCCCCGAGTACAAGCACGAACGAGGATTCAAGGGCGGCCTCAGTCCAGTTGATGGGAGTTGCCGGAGCCCCGAGAACCTTGTGCGGAAGATCGAGCACCTCGTCGCACGCTATGAGTGTGACCAGAATCGAGAAGCCGATCAGCTGATACGAGATAGCCCTTCTCGCAAGGTTCCTCTTGCTACTCATGGTCGTTCGAGCGGCATGCGTCGTTCGAGCAGCGCCCGTCGTTCGAGCGGCATCGACCCACCGAGCAGCATCCAGTGGTGTCAAGAAGGATGTGGATCGAACCCGGTTCAAACACGTGAACCTCCTCTCGGGGATGAAGGCGTCACCGGACGTCGAACTCCACCGACTTGAGCAACTCGTCGCCGACATAGAGTTCGACCCTGTACGTGCCGAGAGGCCACGGCCCCTCGTTGGTGAGGGTGAAGAACGTAGGGCCGCTACTGGTGGCGGTCTCGACCTCGTCGATGATCAGGCCCGGGTCGGCATCATCCACTTCGACGGCGACCCATGAGGCCTTGAGGTTGGTGTCCGCGGGAGCATCGGTGAGTTCCACGTGCGCGTAGAAGATGGCGTCCTGAGCGTAAGTGGCGACGCGCTCGGCACCCTCCTCGTCGGCCGACATCCATGCGTCGGAGATCCTGGCCGCGCCAGATCCGGCTTCGCACCCCGAGAATACCGACAGCACCGAGACCACCGACAGCACCGACAGCAGTC
>DASRMJ010000359.1:0-3129 GCA_035647995.1 Thermoleophilia bacterium
TCCCACCCCTCCAGGGGCCAACAACTCTCCTACTTTCGAGAAGAACTCCCCGTAGTACTCCTTACCCACATGCTCGAACATGCCGATGGACACGAACTTGTCGAACTCGCCCTCGGCGTCGCGGTAGTCGAGGAGTTCGGCTCGCACCTGCGGATAGAGCCCCGCGGCCTTGAGGCGCTCATTCGCGAACCGGTGCTGCTCGGTGGAGAGTGTGTAGCCCACGCCTTCCACGCCGTACTCCTGGGCGGCGTACAGCAGCATCCCTCCCCAGCCACATCCCACGTCCACCAACCGCTCTCCTTCTTGGAGGTGGAGCTTGTTGCAGATGTGCTCGTATTTCGCCCGCTGGGCCATCTCGAGATCGTCGCAATCGTCGCGCCAGTAGGCGCAGGAGTAGGTCATGGTGTCGTCGAGCCACAACTGGTAGAAGTCGTTGCCGAGGTCATAGTGGTGTTCGATGTTCTGGCGGGCCTTGCGCACGCTGTTCCGATTGCGCAGGTACAGGGCTAGGATCTTGGCCTTGTCGCGAGGTCGGATCTGCAGGGTCTTCACTGCCGGGTGGAAGGCTAGGCGGGCGAAAGACTGAAGGTCTCCCTCCACCTCCAAGGCTCCGGACATGTAGGCCTCACCCGTGCCCAGAGACCCACGGGTGGCCATCTCGGATAGGGTCGCGGGCCCGTCGACGGAGATCGCGAAGCGGGGAGACCCGGCTCCGTACCGGCGCTCCGTCCCGTCCCAGAGACGCAGCACGAATGGATTCTCGGGGATGTCCTCGGATACCCTCCGAAAAATGCCGTCCACCACGTCTATCAACGCCGCCTCCTACCAGTCGACGATACGCTTCCTACCAGTCGACGATGCGCCGCTGCCCCGTGAGTCCCCGCACGTGGGTGGCGTCCTGCACTACTTCCAGACAGCCCTGGTAGGCCCCGGCGCCGTCCCGCAGGGCGAAGTAGCGGATGTGTACGAACGTGCCGCCGAGATCGATCCAGAACTCGGCCATGTCCTTCGTGCCCGCCTTGAACTCGGCCAGGATCTGCTCCACCTTATCAAGGCTCTTCGGGGGGTGACAGTTGCGTACTTCGCGGCCGATGGCCGCAGGGGACCGCGGGAACACGCGCTCCCCTTCAGAGTAGTAGCGCACGCGGTCGTCTGCGTCGACGTAGGTGATGTCGAAGGGCAGGTTGCGGAGCATCAAGTCCACTTGGGCCGGGCTCAGCGCGCCCGTGGTGAGCGGCAGCAGGAGTTCGCCCGCGGCGGGCGCCCAGGCTGCCGCGGCTTCGCGCGCGCGGCTGCCCGAGGGCCCTTCGATCCAGGCATAGCCGATGTCGGCGTCGCCGGCGGCGATCGCGGCCCAGTCCCCGGCCGCGATCACCTGCAGCGAGGTGGGAAAGAGGATCTTCTCTTCCTTGTAGATCATGTCGTCGATCATCTTCAGGGTCTCGGGCAGGGAGGCGGCGAGCGCCGCGGCATCCAGGCGCGAAGCGTGGGCGCGCTCCACCTTGATGCGCGAGCGGATGTCGTCGTCGAGAGCCCACATCACCTTCGTCGGCCCCACCACGCCGTATCGCTCGAGCACCGGAAAGAGCTGATTCTCCTTCCGCAGATAGTGAACGTCGATCTCGGCGAGCCGCGCGAGGTCGGCAGCGATGGCATCGATCGCCGCGCGCCGAGCGGCATCGCCGGCGGCGGCCGCGGCGCTGACCAGCACCTCCAATGCGCCGCGCAGGGCACTGGTGATCTCGGCGATGACTGCGTTCTCGCGTCGGTAGGCGGCCACGGGGTGGTCGTCGGCGACGGCCGTCTCCTCGCCGCTGTCGAGCGACTCCTTGAACACGGTCACGTGTACGTCGCAGAGTCGTTGAACTTCCTCCACCGGAAGGCCTTCGGCGATGAGCGCCTGCTCCATGTGGGCCACCTCGGAGGCGTCGACGTCGCGGACCAGTTCGTCGAACCGCGCCTTCACCGCGGCCACGGAGGCGCCGTCGTGCAACTCCTTGATGATGTCCTTGAGAACGACCTGGCGGCGAACCCGCTCGTCGGCGTCGAGGCGAGGCGCGGCACCGGCGGACTCCTGCGCCACGATCTCGTGCTCGGCGACGGCCTGCCGCACGTCGTCGAGGAACCGTTCCACCGTCACTCCGGCCATAGAAGCCGCTGTCTCGAGCGAGGTGACCCGACCGACCGTGTTGTAGAGCACAGGATTCTTAAGCTTCTTGAAATCGGCGGCGTATTCCGCCAGCCAGTCGCGCATGTAGGGATAGGCGTCGCAGAGTTCGTGCACCTTGGTCTGAGCGGTGATGGTCATTGAACGACTCCTCGTCGTGTTCGGCGTATCATCGGGTCAATACCCCGAAGGTAGGTCGATGATACTCGACGGCGCCCTGCCCCCGCCATATCATCGTGCCGATCGACGAGGTCGAACGTGCGGAACATCGCCGAGCGCGTCCGGCGGGCACGGCAGGGCCGACGTGCCGGACAGAGCCGACGTCCCCGACCGCAGACAACTCACCGACTGGAGGCATCATGCGCATCGCCCACACCATGATCCGCGTCACCGACCTCGCACGCTCCCTCGACTTCTACACCAGGGTGCTGGGGATGACGCTCACTGCGCGCGCGGAGTTCGCCGAGGGCCGGTTCACGTTGGCGTTCCTGGGATTCGACGATAACCCCGACGGCTCCGCCATCGAACTCACGCACAACTGGGACACCCACGAGTACGAACTCGGCAACGGCTTCGGCCACCTGGCCATTGAAGTCGACGACGTTCAGGCTGCCGTGGAGCAGGTGCGCAAACGCGGCGGCACCGTAACCCGCGAGCCCCGCGCCATGAACGCCGGCACCACCGTGATCGCCTTCGTCGCCGACCCGGACGGCTACGCCATCGAGTTCGTGCCGTCGCGCTAGGAGTCGGAGCCGCGGCAGCCGAGCCCGGACATTGATGCCCCCGCGGCAGTCGAGCCCGGACGCCGACACGGCCGGGGCCACCACGACCGAGCCGCAGCAGCCGAGACCCGGCACCTTCACACAATCCTGACACGACGCTGACAGTACCTTCTCACCCGTGGGAGATAGTGTGGCCAGGAAGAATACGAGGCGCCGCGGAAGCGGGGCGCCTTCGAGGAG
>DASRMJ010000360.1:0-4138 GCA_035647995.1 Thermoleophilia bacterium
GTCCGGGCCGCAGCCGCCGATAGAGATCGGGCGTGTGCGTCTCCTGGTAGCACGCGTACCAGTCCGCACCGGCGTCCCTAAGCGACCGCAGCACTTCGCCGGGCACGACGCCCGGCGACACCATGACCGGTACGCCGCTCGCGAGACGCACCTCACGGACCAGATCGGCGACGACCCCGTAGTCGCCGCCGTCGTAGATGTCCGGGTCCTCACCCATGGTCAGGTCGACCAGGTGCACGCCCGACTCGGCCAGACCGCACGCGATGGCCACCACCTCATCCCGTGTCTTCCTGTAACGGAGGCCGGCGGTGTTGCCCCTGCGGTAGAGACAGAACGTGCAGCTATTTCGGCAGAAGGTGGAGAAGTACACGAACCCGTACAGGAAGACCTTCCGTCCGAAGTGCCGCTCGCGCAGAACCTGCGCGGCTCCGAACAGCGACTCGGCGGTCTCCAAGTCATCGACTCCGAGCAAGACCTCGATCTCCCACTCGTCCAACGACTCCTCGGCGAGCGCCCGCTCGACGATCCGCGCCACATGCCGTTGCCGCTCCGACGTCAAGCCGTCCTCCCACTGTCAGCTTCCGAGCGCTTCGGAGCGGCCGGTCTCATCCTCTGGACGTTGAGCCGCGCCCCGTCCAGGTACGCCAGGCTCCTGCCCACGGCATGCACGCGGGTCGCCCCGGTCCGCAGCATGGCCAAGCGCTCCAGACCGAACCCCAGCCCGGTCCACGCGCCCTGGATCCCCCACTCAGCGTCGAGCGGATGAGGCCCTACGACGCCGGACGCTACCTCGATCCCTCCGACCTCGACGTCGACCGTCGCCCCGTACACCTCGGAATCGGTGGCCGCGAGGTGGAAGTCCAGACCCAGGCGACCCATGACCAGCTCCGCCAGCTCGCGCTGACGCTCCGCGTCTCCCGGTTCCGACGTGAGCTCCACGAGGTTCAACATGGTGAACTCCGAGAGATGGTTCGCGCCCTTCGACTCCTTACGGAAGCAGGGCCCCACTTCGAAGATGCGCACGGGAGAAGGCCACAGACGTTGCAGGTGGCTGAGCATCACGTACAAGTTCGGAGCCAACATCGGACGGAGACACCGATCTCCGTCGACCCAGTAGACCTGCCGCCACAGCGGGTGGGTCTCCGTCAGACCCATCTTCGCCAGTGACGCCTTCGCGATGATGACGGGCGTGACCACCTCGACGAACCCGGCGGACACCAGCGCGTCCACCAGTTCCGACTCCACCAGACGCACCTCCGGCCGGTGCCTCTCCACCCGAAGCGACTCGAGCCGTGCGAGGGTCTCCTGCGTCAAGTCCTGGCTCAGCGACTCGAACCGGGCATCGCGGTCACCCGCACTCGAGAAGAGAGCTTCCAACCCGGACTCCGCGTACCCGAGTTCCGCCAGCCTCTGGTGTTGCGTCGGTGAGAAGCCGACCGTGCCGGCTTCCTTCGTTGTCCTCGCTGTCTTCGCCCGCTCGGACGTCTCCCGCTCCATGATCCCTCTCGGCCGCCCCTCAGATGAACGTCGTCTCTCCAAACTTCTCGAGCTTCCACGACGGGATGCGGCAGCTCGGGCAGGGCTTCTCGAACACCTTGTTGCGCAGGTGACGTGCCACCCGGCTGTTCCGCGAGTTGCGCATCCGGATCGATTGACCGCAATGCGTCTCGAGCTCGATGAAGCCGCCCTTCAACTTCACCGACCTCACCCCGTGAAGAAGGCCGGTCTTCGAGGGCCAGAGCTTCACCTTCGCGATGATGCCGTATGGATCGACATGCCTGCGAACGGTCCGTTTCTTCGGGCGGCCGACATGCACGAAGACCCACGCCGGCAGTTCGGGCAACCCGCCGCTCTCACCTGTCGCCTGCGTTCCCATCGCGCGACCGCCTTTCACCACTCGGACGGACGTTGGATTGGAGGAGAGTCCGGGAGTCCAACCCGGCTACGAAGATTTAGAGTCTCCGCGGTCATGCCGACCAACCCTCCCCGATGCCGGCCCGCCGAACGGCCGACGTATCCGCCGCGCCTGCCTCTGCGGATGCCGCGGCGCCACCATGCACTACGCGGGCTGCGGCGCGCGGCTCTCCTCGGCGGCTTCGACCATGGCCTTCAGATTCGCCATCTCCGCCGAGGGCGGAACCGAACAGCCCGGGGCGATCAGATCGTAGCCATCGGCCAGCGCTTTGCGCACGTCCCTCTTCACATCTTCGGGGGTGCCGGAGTACAGCGTCTCCACCGCGTCCACCCCGCCTATGAGCGCCACGTGTCTCGGGAGTTCCCGCAGCACCGCTCTTGCCGCCACCGCGTCGACCGTCGGCTCGACGCTGATGCCGCTGACACCCGTGGCCGCCACGTCGGAAATGATGGGATTGAGTTTCCCACAGATATGCATGATCGTCGGGACGTCAGAGAGGGCGGCCACCTGCCGCGCTTCGGGCTGTTGCGCAACGTCGCGGTAGATCGGGGGGCTGATCACGTCGATGGACGCCATCATGTCCTCGATCACGATGATGTCCGCACCGGCGTCCACCAGTGCCCGGCCGAGCACCGTGCCCGCCTGCTCGGCCACCTCGAGGAGCGGCAGCAGGCTCTCGGGCTTCTTGAAGCTGGCCTTCAGCGCTTCCGTGATGCCGATAAGGTTCGCGACGATCGAGAACGGCCCGACGACGTTCCCCATGACGGCCACCTCGTCACCCAACTCCCTCTTGAGTATCCGGACGGCCTCGAGCAACTCCGGGATGCGGCCCCGCTCGAGGAAGTCATCGGGGAGGCTGATGGGATCGCCGATGTGATACGCGTGCACGTCGATGCGCGGGATACCCTCCCGCCCGGCGTACTTGACGCCGCAGCCGAGAGCCTCGCTCTCCATGGTCTGGCAGTAGGGGACGCGCACCGCGTCGAAGCCGAGCGCCGTGTGGGCCGCCATCGCCAACTTGGCCATGGGCCCGGCCTTCTGGTGCGCCTCCGGCCACTCGGCGCCCGAGACGTCCATCTGACCGTACGTGGCGGTCTGGTTGGCCGAGAACACCGGCACCCGGTCCACCGGCGCGCCCGCCAGCGCCGCCAACATCCGTTCCTTGTGTGTCATATTGAGACTCACCCGTCCTAGTTCGCAGCCAACTCCAACGCCTTCGCCACAGCCTCCTGGGCGTTCTCGGCGTATGCGTCGGCGCCTATCTTGTCCGCCCAGTACTGCGTGACGACGGCTCCGCCCACCATGGTCTTCACCTGGTCGCGCAGGCCGGCCTCTTTCAGCATCTTCTCCAACGCCTTCTGCCCCACCATCGTGGTGGTCATCAGGGCTGACGAACCGACGATGCCGGCACCCGTCTCTTTCACCTTGTCCACGAAGGTAGTCAGAGCGACGTCACGCCCGAGGTCGTGCACCTGGAACCCGTAGACGCGCAAGAGCGTTGCCACGATACCCTTGCCGATATCGTGCACATCGCCCTCGATGGTGCCCAGCACGACGGTGCCTACCTGCTTCTCCCGCTGGCCCTCGGGCAGACTCTCCTCGAGGATGGCGACCGCCGCCACCATCGCCTCCGAGGCCAGGATCACCTCCGGCAAGAACATGGTGCCTCTCTCGAAAAGGTCGCCCACGACGCGCATGCCCGGTGTGAAGCCTTGGTTTATGACCTTCAGGGGGTCGAGACCCAGGGCCACGGCTTCCTTGGCCACCTCGACGGCCTTGTCCTCGTCGGCAGCCACCACCGCCTGGGTCGCAGCCTCGAGGATCTCGTGTTCTGTCATAGCCGATCGGTCCTTTCTCGATTCATATGCCCGGGACCGGACACGCCCGGCCGATTCCGCGGGCCCGGGCGTCTCAGCCTATGCCGCCGACCTTCCGCTTGAGCCGCTCCACCGAAGGGATAGTCACCCCGAGCAGGTCGGAGATGCGGGCCTTGGCCTCCAGGCCGCGGGCCGCCCCCGGCACCGACGTCACCACACCGATATCGAGTTCTTCGCGGAGTTCCCGCATCGCCACCTCGTCGGACAGGTCACGCGTCGATACTCTCAACTTGTCTGCAACATACGCCTTTGCCTCGGGGAGTCGCATCTTGCGGTGGAGTTGCATCCTGGCGACCAGATCTCCGGCCGTGCGGATGCCCCCCATCCCGGAGGCGAGCGCATGTGA
>DASRMJ010000361.1:0-4695 GCA_035647995.1 Thermoleophilia bacterium
GCCCGGCCCCATGCCCGCCGCCATCGCCTGGGGATCGCCTCCGCCGATCAGGAGCGCGCTGAGGCCGTCGAGTGCGCCCGCCGCCGGGTCTTCCTCGCTGAGGAGGCGCAGGCGGGGAACCCCCTGCGCCTCGAGGCAATCGACCAGCCAGGTCCACGAGTGCGAGGCCCCGGCGCCGGCGTAGATGCCGACCGGCTTGTCGATCAGCGAGTTCCGTGGCGCGAGTGCGTGTCGTCTGTTCGCCCCGTGGCTCACGGTGTGACGGGCCGGTCCTGCTCGGTCGACCCGCCCACGCCCGCAGGGGCCTCCGCCTCCAGGGCGGCCGGCTTCTCCAGGGCCGCACTCACGACCTCGGTGAGGTCCATCATGCGAAGTGCCGAGCCCGACAAAGTGATGCCCACCTGAAGGCCCTGATAGCAAAAGGGGCAGGACGAGACGAGCGCTTCGGCGCCGGTCGCCTCGGCCTCCTGCACGCGACCGTGGCTGATCTTGCCCTGCACGTCGGGGAAACCGGACTTGAGGCCTCCGCCGGCCCCGCAGCACCGGGCGCGCTCGCGGCTCCGCTCCATCTCGACAAGGTTGATGCCGGGCACCCGCCCGAGCACCTCGCGCGGCGCGTCGTACACGCCTCGGTGCCGGCCGAGGTGACAGGGATCATGGTACGTCACCGTCATCGGGACTTCCCCGTCGAGCGCCAGCCTTCCCTCGTCGAGCAGCCGCAGCATGAACTGCGAGATGTGAAGCACTTCGAAGTTGAGCGGCGCCACCCGTGGGTAGTCCTGCCCGATAGTCTTGAAACAGCCGGCGCAGGATGTCACCAGCGTACGGATACCCAGCGAATTGAGCTGCTCGACGTTGGCGCGAGCGCGCTCTTCGAACTCGTCCCGAAGGCCGACGCGCATCATCACGCTCGCGCAGCAGCGCTCGTCTTGGCCGAGCATGGCGAAGTCGACCCCCGCCGCCTGAAGGACTCTCGCGGTATTGATCGCCACCTGCTTGAGATTCATGTCGAACGACGCGGTGCACCCGACGAAGTAGAGCACCTCAGCCGGGCGCTCGGTGATGTTGGCTACGGGCTCGATCTCGGCGTTCTTGCCCTTGGCCGCCCGCATGGCCCAACGATCGCGCGACGTGCGCGGTTGCTGCCACGGGTTCTCGTTGTTCTGGATGCTCTGATAGAGCGCCTGATGGCCCGGCAACGGCCCCTTGCCGGCGGCCACGGCGGCCGCGCGCAGACTCTCCCACAACTCCACGGTATCGATCTCGACCGGACACACCTCGCGACACTGCCCGCACACCGAGCACTCGTAGAGATCGCTGATCAGCGCCTCGGTCTCTTGCTCGCTCACCCTCCGGCCGAACAGACGGAGGAGCCGACTCTCCTCCTGCAGCAGCCGCTTGACCCCTCGGGCCTTGCCCCGGGGCACCACCCCCTCGCGGGAATCATGCTCGAACACGGGACAGAGCGTCTGGCATTCGCCGCAGCGGGTGCAGGCGTCGAGTTGGAGCATCTGCCGCCGACTGAGGCGGGACCAGTCAAGACCGGCGGTCATACGGCCTCACCTTCTTCAGAAGCAGCCGGGTCCAGCACGATGTTCACCGGAGCCGCGAGGACATGCATCAGCTTGCCGTAGGGCAGGTAGGCGATCAGAAGAAGCGACAAGCCGCCGTGCACCCAGAAGAGGGTCATGGGATCGTCGATCCCGAACAGCGTCCTGACCCAGGCGAAGGCGCCGCCCAGGAACGCCCACGACGACTGATCGCCTTCCAGAGCCATCCGGACCCCTTCCGCGGCGAACCCGGTGAGGGTCACCACGAGAAGGAACCAAAGGGCGGTGGCGTCTTCGAGAAGCGTCTGCAACTGGGCGGAGCGGAGCACGTATCGGCGCACGAGGGCCGCCACCAATCCCACCAACAGCACGACCCCCCAGACGTCTCCCCAGAGATCGAGGACGGCCCGACCGCCGCCGTCCTCGAAGAAGAGCGCGGCGGACCCCCCTTCCGGCAATCCCCACTTGATCACCATCAACCAAAGGCTCTCAGCGAAGAGGAGAAGGAACCCCCAGAAGATCGCCATGTGGATGAGCCAGCGGGAGAGACTCAACTTCAAGAGCCGGGTCTGGAAGAAGGAGCGTCCCAGCAGGTTGGTGAGACCGGCCCGGCCGAGTCGGACCGGGCCGGAGGAGCCTAGTTTCCTCCACAGCAGAAGGCGTGCACCCACGCCGACGGCCAGGATCGCCACCGCCACAAAGGCCAACAGGTAGAAGAAGGCGGGTTGATGATAGGACACGTGCCCCCTTCCTCTCTAGGAGCCGTCTGCGAGCACCGACAGACCCGCGGGAAGCTTCCCTGCGAATTCGCCGGCCTGCAGCTCGAGGCCGCTGCCGAGTCTCAAAGCCTCCAGCATAGCCAGTTCGGTGAGCGCGGGGGCGGCGGCGAGGGCCGTGGGGCAGACGCCGACAAGATAGCCCAGCACAGCCGTGGCGCTCGCCGCCGCCGCAGACTCAGGTGTGTGGTCTTGGCCCTCGACTTCCGCCAGCAGCGAGAGATCGACCGAGCCGCGCTCGGCAGCGATCCGGGCCACCGGAAGAGGCGCGAGGCCGCGGCGCGCCGCGGCCTCCAGGAGCCGAAGCGCGCCCTCGGCGGAGAGCCCACCAGCCCGCATGACTTCGAGCGCTTCGGCGTCGGTGGCCAAGAAGCCGGGCTCTTCGAGGGCCGACCCCATTATGGACGAGTCCTCGTTGTACTTGAGGTAGGTGAAGCACGCCAGCGCACACGAGTAGCAACCCCGGTGACGGTGGATGAAGGGAGCAAGCCACTCGCGTAGCGCCGGATCGGCCCCGCCCACGCCGTGCGCGGGCGCCGAGGCCGCCGCCTTCGCTCCCAGTTCGAGGGAGTGCTCGAGGAGGTCTTCGGGCTCCTCGACATCGATCAGGCCGAGGCCCCGCAGGGCGATGGCCTTCAGTCCTTTGGAGCCCAAGACTCCGCCGAACCCCGCCCGGTCGGCGGTGGCCCAGTAGTTCGCCACGACCTGCGCGCCGGTGCAGGCGGCCTCACCCGCCGGACCCACCGCCAACACCTGAACCACGTCGTCGCCTTTGTCACGCTTGATGGCATCCGACGTCTCCCACGTGTCGAGCCCGGCGAGGGCGGAAGCGTCCTCGAGAGAAGCCAGACCGTCGTGCACCCACAAGTACACTGGACGAGGCGAGACGCCCTTGATGATCACGGCGTCGAACCCCGCGTACTTGAGCTCGCTCCCCATGAAGAGCGTGAGGGGGGCATGCACGAGCTCTCCGGCGGCTTGCTTCCGCGACAGCACCGCCAACGCGCCCCCCGGGAACAACGTGCCGGTGAGCGGGCCCGTGGAGAATACGAAGGGAGCTCCATCGGTGTGGCGCTCGAGCAACGCGGCCGCGAGCCCCGCTCCCCCGATGCTCTCCTCGGCGAGATCGTCCGCGAGCGGCTCGACCTTGACGGATCCGGCGGCGAGGTCTACTACCAGTATCTTTTCGTTGTAGAGATACATCTGTCGCTTCTCGCTTTCAGAGGGCCACGGCGCCGGTCGGGCACGACCGGACGCAGGGGGCGGGGTCACACACGTCACAGGGGGGGCGCAGCAAGATCGGCTTGCCCGCCGGGGAAGCTCCCTCCTGGGGTTCCCCGTGCTTGTTCACCACGACTCCGTCGGGGCGCGCGCCCACCAACTCGGCAGACGTCTTGTAGAGTAGGCCGAAGAAGTTCTTCTTCTCTTCCGCCCGATAGAGCATCAGGCTGGAGGAAGTGACCGTGTAGCCCTCGTCGCGCAGGTGTCCGCAGGCTACTTCACAGCGGCCGCAACCGATGCACTTCAGCGGCTCGAACCTCAGGTGCACAGACATGTCTCTCCTTTCCACGACGGCGGCACTGTCGCCGTGAGTCGATTGCCGAGCAGAGCCTCGATGAAGAGGCAGGCGAAATCATACGTGCGGTCACCGGGAGCCCGGAGGCCCGGCCCGGCTGTGCGGGGGTCGATCTCGCTGATGTCGAGGCCCACGAGCTCCACCTTCTCCACGGCCCGGCCCAGAGACGCGGCGACGGACTCAAGGATCTCGGGGGCCAGGCCCTTGCGATCACGGAAGCGCACCCCCTTCAGAGCACTTCCCGCGCCGACGTCCAGATCGACGGAGACGTAGAGGTAGGGAGTGTCGATGCGGTCCAACTCCCAGTCTACCCGTGCCCGGTTCGCCGCGATGTCATCGCGCGTCAGGATGTTCACGCCCCGCTTCTTGAGAGCGGCGTACGCCCCGGTGTAGCGCACCATGCGCGGATCTTCCAGGCGGAACGCCCGGCTGGGGGGATAGTCCGCCACCCCCATGAGGTGCAGGTTGCGGGGCAGGACGATCCCCGACTCCAGCAGGTGGTGCAGGAACGAGCTGGCGTTGTAGCTGTCGACCCGCCCGTGGAGCAGGGGATCCTCGAGATCGTAGTGAGACCGGGGGTTCGTCTCCGCGTCGTAGAAGATCGCGTCAGCCGTGACCGGCACAGGGATCGCGTCGGTGTGTGCGTCGAGCACGACCACCGACAGGTTCTCCGGCCCGAACCGTTCGGCGAGCGCCGTGATCGCGCCGCCGGCCAGCGAGTGGTCCACGGCGATCAAACACGGCACATCTGGAAGCACATGCTCTTCCAGCAGGCCGGCTACCACACCGGCAG
>DASRMJ010000362.1:0-2283 GCA_035647995.1 Thermoleophilia bacterium
CTCTACTCCACGATTCGCGAGGGAGTGGCCTAGTCGCCCCGTGGCACACCGTCGTGGCAGGGCGTGCACGTGGCAGCGCCGAAACCGGACGCGTGACAGTCCTGGCACGACAGCCGGTGTTCGCCACCGGGAATGTGCTCCCCGACCCGAGGATGCGAGAAGTTCGCCGGAGTCCATCCCTGGGGGGTGTGGCAGCGGCCGCAGTCCGTGAGGCCGCCGTGCTCGTCGCCGTGGCACGAGACGCACTCCGGCGATGCCTTGCTAAACGTGATCGATCCATCGGCGCCCGTGGTCTTCGTGTGGCACTGCTCGCAGGTGGCTTTGGCGTGGCCACCCTCCAGCGGGAAGGGGTGGTCGAACCCGGAAGGCGACCAGTTCTCCACGCCATGGCACGTGTCGCAGGCGCCTTGGTCGTCGTGGGGGGCGGTGTGGCACAGCGAGCAGGTCTTGGCGGCGGTGGCACCGTCGTGGCAGACGAAGCAGGCGCCCATGGTGCCAGGGTCGACGTACACGGGCGGGGTCACGGCCTTGTGGACCAGACGCACATGACATCTCACACACGGTGCGGAGTGCTGCGTGTGATCGAAGGTCGCGTCGGCGGTTTGTGCCCGGGGCAGACTGTTGTGGCATTGGGTGCAGCTGGAGTCGGGGATCTTGCGGGTCACCGCGAGCGGCGCCTTCACCTGACCGAGCACGTGCACGTAGACCTCACGGAAGGCGAAGAGCTTGGTCTTTGTGAAGCTGACCAATCCCTTGGGGATGTGGCAGTCGGCGCACCCGGCTTCTGTATGCTGAAACTGCTGCCAGGAGTCGTAGTACGGCTGCATCTCGTGGCACGAGACACAAAACGCGGTGCGACCGGTGTACTCGGCGGCGGCGAAGGCGGAGGCGACGAGTACCACCGCGACCCCCGCGACGATCAGCCCGCATCTCTTCACCTTCGACATGGGTCGATTGTCTCACTATTCCGATTGTGTGCGGCCGCCTCGTTCTAGGCCTTCCCTTGCCCTGGAGGTGGTGCGTGTACTAGACTCCTCACCATGCGGCAGACTGCTCACACATCAGCGAGTGCCCGCGGCGACGCTTCCCCGCGTCGGCCGCTTGGTGTCGCCCTCCTCCTCGCCCTCCTTCTTCTGCTCCCCCGCTAGGGGGAGAAGTCATGCGAAGCCGGCGCTTTCCGGCACGTCACCGCCAGCGAAGCCCAGACCACAGCAAGGGGAGACCCATGTCCACATCCGAACCAAACGCCGAGGACCCCACGCGTGTAGCCGCCGCGGCCGCCGCCCGGGGCGCCGCCGAAGGCGTCCCAGCAGACCCGGCCACCGCCCGCGCGCCGGTCGGTGCGCCCGCGCGCCGCCACGCCGGGGCCGTCGATCAAGTTGCGGCGCCCGGGATGTCTAGCCGCCACGCCGGCGTCCCGGTCGTCTTCTTCGATACCACCCTCCGCGACGGAGAGCAGTCTCCGGGCATCAGCCTCAACATGAGCGAGAAGCTTGAGATCGCCCACCAGTTGGTGCGCTTGGGCGTGGACGTGATCGAAGCGGGCTTCCCCGCCACCAGTCCCGGCGACTTCGAGGCCGTGCAGGCCATCGCGAGGGAGGTGAAGGGCGCGGTCGTCTGCGGCTTGGCCCGCTGCGTAGAGAGCGATATCCGCACCTGTTGGGATGCCATCAAGGATGCCGAGCATCCCCGCATCCACACCTTCGTCTCCACTTCCGACATCCATCTGGAGCATCAGATCAAGAAGACGCGTGCGGAGGTGTTGGAGCTTACGCGTGAGATGGTGACGCTCGCGGTCTCATTGTGTCCGGGCGACGTGGAGTTCTCGGCCATGGATGCGACCCGATCCGCCGTCGACTACCTGGCCGAAGTGCTTCAGGTCGCCATCGAGTGCGGCGCCACAACCATCAACGTGCCCGACACGGTGGGCTACACGCTGCCGAGTGAGTTCGCGGCGCTCATCGACAGCCTCTACGAGAAGACCCCCGGCTTGGCCGGTGTGGTGCTCTCTGTGCACTGCCACAACGACCTGGGTCTGGCCGTCGCCAACTCCCTGGCCGCCGTGGAGCACGGCGCCACCCAGGTGGAGGTGGCCGTGAATGGTCTGGGCGAGCGGGCCGGCAACGCCGCACTGGAGGAGATCGCCATGGCGCTGGTCACCCGGCGGGACCAGGTCGATCGCCCGGTGAACATCATCACCACCGAGATCGCCCGCACCAGCCGCATGGTCTCCAACCTCACCGGCTATCAGGTGCAGCCGAACAAGGCCATCGTGGGCAAGAA
>DASRMJ010000363.1:0-4288 GCA_035647995.1 Thermoleophilia bacterium
CGAATCATTCGTCATCGGCCCATCGAACCGGTTCGCCCACGCCGCAGCCTTGGCCGCGGCGGAGACGCCCGGCACCAACTACAACCCTCTCTTCATCTACGGGGGGGTCGGCCTCGGCAAGACGCATCTCCTGCAGGCTATCGGTCACTACGTGCTGCGCCACTCTCCACACCTGAAGGTCTGCTTCATCACGATAGAGACCTTCACCAACGAGTTCATCAACTCCCTGCGCGACGAGACGATCGAGGGGTTCAAGCGGCGCTACCGCAGCAACGACGTGCTTCTGATCGACGACATTCAATTCCTCGAGAACAAGGAACAGACGCAGGAGGAGTTCTTTCACACCTTCAACACCCTTTACGAAGCCGGCAAGCAAATCGTCATATCCAGCGACCGCTCGCCCAAAGGACTCGTGTCTCTGGAGGACCGCCTGGTGTCGCGTTTCGAGTGGGGTCTCACCACCGATATCCAACCCCCCGACCTGGAGACGCGCATAGCCATACTCCGCAAGAAGGTGCTCGCTGAGGGCGTCGCGCTCACCAACGAGGACGTCCTCACTCACATCGCTTCGCGGGTTCCCACGAACATCCGTGAACTCGAGGGCTGCCTCACCCGGGTGGTCGCCTTCGCTTCGTTCAACAACCGGCCCATCGACGTCGCTTTGGCGCGCGAGGTATTGAAGGATATTCCTGAGGTGGCGGGCACGCGAGTCACGGTGGAGTTGATCTTGGGCGTGGTCTCTTCCACACTCGGGGTCTCGATCGCGGAGATAAAAGGCGACAGGCGCACGCGGTCGGTCGTGCAGGCTCGTCACGTGGCCATGTATCTCGCGCGGGAGCTCACCGACGCCAGCCTTCCCAAGATCGGCGAGCGCATGGGCGGTCGCGACCACACCACCGTGCTGCACGCCGTGGACAAAGTCGGTAGTCTTTTGAAGAAGGATCGCGAGATCTACAACATGATCCAGCAGTTGACCACCCGCATAAAGAGCGCTCGATGAGATCGGGTCGGCCCACTGCTTGCGGGTCTGTAACGGCCGCTGCGTTCGTTTCTCACACAGTGGGGATACAATCCTGCACGACCCTGTGCAAAGAGTGGGCAACTCGACCCCTTCCGGCTAGGCAATGGGGAAGTAGGGTCGGTTCTACACACCGCCTCCCCACCTTCACGACGGTGCCGAGTCGGCTCGCCACCAGGCTGCACTCGACTTGTCCCCGGTGTCCACAGTGCCTATAACAACAAACACCTATTTAGATAAGAAGACTTGAGATAATGCTTGTCCACACCATCACATGCGGAGTCAACCCGGTAGCCGAGGAGAGCCCATGAGACTAGCTACCCGCAAAGCCGATCTGGTCGAGTGCCTGAGTATCGTTAACAGAGCAGTGTCGTCCCGCAGCTCCATCCAGGTGCTGTCCGGGATTCTCGTGGACTGTTCCGGAGAAACGCCGATGCTCTCGGCCACGGATATGGAGATATCGCTGAAAGCTCCGCTGGCCGCCCGCATCGACGACCCAGGTTCGCTGGTGTTGCCGGCTCGGATCCTCACCGACATCGCCAAGAGTCTGCCGGCCGGAGAGGTCATCATCGAGGTGCGCGCCGGCGAGACCCAGGTGGAGGTACGCTCGGGAGAGTCCTTCTTCTCCCTTCACGCGATGGACGCCGCCGACTTCCCCCAGTTCCCGGTGTTCCCAGCCGAACACGGTTTCACGGTGCAGAAGACGGCTTTCCTCGAGACCATAGACAGGGTCGCCACTTCCGCATCCCGGGACGAGACGCGGCCGGTGCTCACCGGGGTCTTGATCCACGTGTCGAAGAGCTCGGTCAAGATGGTGGCGACCGACAGCTACCGGCTGAGCGTCATGGAGACCCCGATCGTAGCCACGGTGGCTGACAAGGTTCAGGCCATCATCCCAGCGCGGTCGTTGGTGGAACTCTCGCGCATAGGCACGGCCAGTTCCGCGGACACGATCACCATCATCCCCACCGACAACCAAGTGTTGTTCGAAGTCGGCGGAGTGAGGCTCAGTTCGCGGCTCATCGGCGGCCAGTTCCCCAACTACCGGCAGTTGGTGCCCGAGTCCTTCGACTACGAGGTCGCGGTGGACAAGGCGGAGTTGCTCGAAGTGGTTCACCGAGTCGGCCTCTTGGCTCAGAAGAGCGCGCCTGTGCGTCTCCGTTTCGAGGAGAACACGCTCACCGTCGCCGCCGAGTCGCAGGATCTTGGGAGGGCGCGTGAGAGCGTGCCGGTGAAGTACACAGGCGAGGCTCTCGAGATAGGGTTCAACCCGGAGTTTGTCGTCGCGGGAGCCGCAGCCGTCAGCGGAGAGACGGTGATCCTGAGGTTCATCAGCCCACTGCGCCCCGGTCTGATCAAGGGCGAGGCCGACGACTTCCTCTATCTCATCATGCCCATCCGCCTAACAGACTGAGTTCGGAGATACCACGTGGAGCGGAGCGCCCTAGCGGTGACCGATGGGATAACCCTCGGCCAGTTCCTCAAGTTCGCCGGTGTAGTGGGAACGGGAGGGCACGCCAAGGTCCTCATCGAGGATGGAGAGGTGCGGGTGAATGGCGAGGTCGAGCAGCACCGAGGCCGCAAGTTGCGTTCCGGTGATGTGGTGGCGGCACTGGGCCGGGAGATAGCCGTCGCGCATCGAGAGTCGAGCGGGCCGGCAGCCTCACGGTGATCGTCAGGACCGTCCGTCTTTCGGGCGTCCGGTGCCACGAGTCGCTCGTCGTCGAACTGGGGCCGGGGATATCTGTGCTCGTGGGTGCGAATGGAGCAGGCAAGACCAGCGTGCTCGAAGGTATCCACGTGGTCCTGTCGGGAGGTTCTCCGCGAACGACCCAGCCCAAGGAGTTGATCTCGTGGGGCCAGGAGACGTTGCGGGCCGAGCTCGATCTGCTCGGCGACGACGGCAGGGTCTGCACGGCCGCCTTCGGGTACTCGGACTCCGGTGAACGCCGCTGCACGGCGGACGGTGCGCCCTTGGTGGACACGTCCCGTTGGGAAGAGAGTCTGCCCGTGCGCATGTTCCTGCCCGACGACGTGCGTTTGGTGCGGGGGAGCCCGCGCCGCCGCCGCCGGTTCGTCGATCGGATGGCAGTGACGGCCGATCCTTCGTACCGAAACGATCTGAGCGCCTATGACGAAGCCCTGTCGCAGCGCAACACGCTCCTCCGTCGGGGTATCGTGGGGCAGGACCACTCCGCCTGGGAGGCTCTTATGGCCAGGACCGGTTTGAAGATCGTGCGCGCTCGCACCCGCACCCTGCAGAGCGTGTCCGGGCCGTACGCGAGCCTTCACGACCTCCTCGCCGCTCCGCGGGTCGACAGCCCGCCGGCGCTGGTGTATCGCACGAACGCCTCGGATCTCGACGAGACCGGCTATCGGGAGCGACTCGCCGAGCAGCGGGAATCGGACCGCCGGCGCACGTTCACCAATCTGGGTCCCCACCGCGACGACGTGCGGTTCACGTATCAAAACCGGGATCTGCGCAGTTTCGGATCTCAAGGTGAACAGCGGACGGCCCTCCTCGCTCTGTTGCTGGCCGAGAGAGTCTGGACGGCAGAGCGCACGGGGAGCGCTCCCCTACTGCTGCTCGACGACGTCATGAGCGAACTGGACGAACCGCGCCGCCGGGCCCTCATCGCGCTCTTGGGCGAGGGGGGCCAAGTGGTGATCACGACCACCGATCTGCACCACTTTGGAGCCGAAGAACTCCTACCCATGACGGTGGTGCCCCTGGGTCCGCCGGGGGGGGCGGCTGAGTGAGCCGGCCTCAGGGACCGAAGCGCGACCCGCGGGTCGGCGGGCAGCCTGAAGTCGGAGCGGGCGGGACGGCGCCCAAAGCGCCGGGGCCGGAAGTGGTGCCCGGTCCGCCGCGCGGAGCGGCCGCCGGAGCCGTGCCCGGCGCGGCGCCCGGAGCAACATCAGGAGCGCGTCCTGCCGCAGCGCCCCCGGCGGTGCCGGGTTTCGCCCGCCTCGGCGAGCTCCTTGGCAACGCCCTTCCGCCACCGCCGACAGGAGTCCGAGTCGACAGCCGGCTCGTGGCCGAGGTGTGGCTGAAGGTCATGGGCCCCGAGGGCGCCGCCAACTCCCAACCGCGGCATCTTCGCAACGGCAGGCTGGTGGTGGCGACGCAGTCGTCGGCCTGGGCGCAGGCGCTGCAGGACCGAGGTGACGAGGTCATCGCGCGCCTCAACTCGCATCTCGGGGAGGCCGCGATCGTGTCCGTCTCGTTCCGCCCCGCGGGGTGGGACCCGTGCGCCGGCCCTGATGCCC
>DASRMJ010000364.1:0-2536 GCA_035647995.1 Thermoleophilia bacterium
GACGAACCCGTCACGGCCCGCGTCGAAGGGGCGGCTGGCCCGCTCGGGCTCGTCGTTGCGCGTAGACAGGGCGCGCATGGCCGCGAACGAACCGATGCCGATCTGCCCGATGGGCGCTTCCGCCCCGCCTGCGAACATGACGGGGGCGTCACCGCGGCGGATGAGCTGGAAGGCGTCGCCGAGCGCGTTGGCGCTCGCGGCGCACGCGGTGCACGTTGCGTTCACCGGTCCCTTCAAGCCCAGCGCCATCGACACGTGAGCGGCCGCCATGTTGGGGATCATCATGGGGATGAAGAAGGGGTTGATGCGGTCGGGCCCCCGCTCGTGCAGCACCTTGGTCTGCTCGAAGAAGGTGTCGAGCCCGCCGATGCCGGAACCTACTGAGGTCCCCACCTCGTAGGGGTCGCCATCCAGTGAGAGCCCGGCGTCCTCACGGGCCATCACGGCCGCAGCGACGGCGTATTGTGAATAGCGATCCATGCGACGAGCGGCCTTCTTGTCCATGAACTCGGCGGGATCGAAGGAGGGGATCTCGGCCGCTATCTTCACGGCGTACTCGCTAGTGTCGAAATGCTCGATGAGTCTCACCGCCGAGCGACCTGCGACGAGCCCGGCGAAGAACTCCTCCCGGCCCAAGCCGAGCGCGGACACCACCCCTATGCCGGTGACGACAACCCGATGGGCCGGCTGCGTGCGGTCGTTGGCGGTCATGCCGATCCCTCCCACCGCGCTAGATGCCGAGGCCGCCGTCGACCGGGAGAACGACCCCGGTGATGAACCCGGCTGTATCTCCCGCCAGGAAGGCGACGGCTTCCGCGACGTCCGATGGGTCGCCCAGGCGGTTCAGGGGAGTGCCTCCGGCGATGGTGGCTTTGACTTCATCGGGCAACGCCGCCGTCATCTCGGTCTGGATGTATCCCGGGGCCACGGCGTTGACCCGTATCCCGCGAGAAGCGAGTTCCCGGGCCAGCGTCTTCGTAAGCCCGATCAGACCCGCCTTGGCAGCGGAGTAGTTGGCCTGCCCGGCATTCCCGCGCCGCCCGACCACGCTCGAGAGGTTGACTATAGACCCGCTCCGCCGCTTCATCATGCCCCGCGCCACGGCCCGGCTCATGAGGAACGCGCCCTTGAGGTTGACGTCTATCACCAGGTCCCAATCGGCCTCTTCCATGCGCATGAGGAGCCCATCTCGGGTCAGGCCGGCATTGTTCACCAGGATGTCGATAGGTCCCAGCGCCGCCTCGGCCACTTCGACCACCGTCTTGACGTCGCCTGCGTTGGAGACGTCCCCCAAGGCCACGACCCCGCGGCGACCCATGGCTTCCAGCTCGGCCACCACGCCCTCGGCTGCTTCCGGCCGCGCGACGTCGTTGACCGCCACGTCGGCGCCCAGTTGGCCAAGGCGCAGGACGATCTCGCGCCCGATCCCCCGTCCGCCTCCGGTGACCAGGGCCACACGGCCCTGCAGGGGACTCATCGCTGCCTCGGACACGACTCCACCAACCTTTCTCGCTCTTCGAACTGGCCCGGTCTCACGATCCGAGTGCCCACTCGATTGCTCGATCCAATGTATCCTCACTATCGGTGCCGTAGACGGTGAACCCGCGGCGAACGCGCTTCACCAAACCGGCGAGCACACCACCCGGACCCACCTCGATCCCGGCATCCACATCCTCAAGAGCCGTCTCCACGGAACCCGTGAACCGTACGGGCGACGTCAGTTGGAGCATGAGCACGTCCCGCAGTTCCGCTACGGTAGGATACCTCAGCTCCGTGGTGGAGAAGAACCTCCCTCGCGAAGCAGGGTGGAACTCGGCTCGATGAAGCACTTCCGCCAACTCCTCCGCGGCGCCGGCCACGAGCGGACTGTGGAAAGCGCCCGACACCTGGAGCGGCAGCACCTTGCGCGCCCCGTTTTCGACAGCCGTGCGCGACACGCGCTCGACGCCCCCAGGGCTCCCCGAGACGACAACCTGGCCGGGAGAGTTGAAGTTGGCCGACCACGCCTCACCCGCGTCGGCGCAAAGCCGCACGACGACCTCGTCGTCCAGGCCGAGGATCGCCGCCATGGTGCCCGCCTGGCGCTCGCCGCACGCCCACATGGCCCGGCCGCGGGTCTCGACGACGCGAAGCGCGTCGGCAAAGGTAAGGTGACCCACGGCGACCAGTGCAGAGTACTCCCCCAGCGAGTGGCCCAGCGCCACGTCGAAGTCGACGCCCCGATCCTCCATGACCTTCCAGGTGGCGACGCTGCAGGTGAAGATCGCCGGCTGGGCACGGTCGGTGCGGGTGAGGTCCTCGAGGGGGCCGTCGGCACACAGGCCGCGCAGGTCCCAGCCCAGGACGGCCTCCGCCTCCTCGAACAGCGACCGAGCGTGGGCGTGGGCCTCCCACAGGTACCGACCCATGCCGACCGACTGGCTTCCCTGCCCGGGGAACAGCAGCGCGGCCCGCTTCGAGGCGACGTCCATGTCAGATACCTCCCCACTCCATGAGACACGCCCCCCAGGTAAAGCCGGCCCCGAACCCCATGAGA
>DASRMJ010000365.1:0-2072 GCA_035647995.1 Thermoleophilia bacterium
CGGAGGAGCGAGCGCGACCCGTGCCACCCCCGCCGCCGGCCAGTCAGGTGCAGGAGGAGGAGGAGTTCTACACGGGCTCGGTCATCGGCCATCTGGAAGAGGCACCTGATGAGCCCGAGGAACCCGCAGCGGCCGCGAGGGCTAGCGCGCCGCGCGCCGCTGGGGGCCGGCCGGCGATCGACGAGGATTCAGCTATCAAGGTCGAGGCAATGCCCTCGGTGCGGGCGTTGGCCAAGGAACTCCACGTGGATCTCAGCACCATCCACGGTACCGGCCCCGGCGGCCGCATCCTGCGGCAGGATGTAGAGGACCACGCGGAGGCCGGGGTCTACGGTCGGCCCTCGGTTTCGGCGCCGGCCGTGCCAGTAGGGGACGTCGCGCAGGCCGAGCCCTGGATGGGCGGCGCCATCGAGCAGGACGAGCACGGGGTCGTTGAGCGCGTAGCGGTGCGCGGCATCCGCCGGACGATGGCGCGGCGCATGTCCGAATCCCTGGCCAAGCAGGCCCAGGTGACTACGACCGAAGAAGCCGATATCACCGTCATCCGCCGGATCCGCGAGAAGGAGAGGACCCTCGCCGCCGAGCGGGGAGTCCGGCTGACCTACCTGGCGTTCGTGATCAAGTCGGTGGCTGCAGCGCTACGACGCTTCCCTCGATTGAACTCTGTGCTCCAGGAGGACTGCGAGCAGCTCCTGCTCAAGCGCTACTACAACATCGGCATCGCCATCGACACCAAGGCGGGCCTGGTGGTTCCGAACATCAAGGACGCCGACTCGAAAGGCATCTTCCAGCTCGCCGAAGAGATCGTGGACCTCGTGGAACGCGCACAGGATCGGCGCATCGATCTTGCCGAGTTGCGCGGAGGCACCTTCACGGTGACCAATTACGGCGCCATCGGCGGCTTGTATGCTACACCGGTCACTAACTATCCCGAGATCTCCGTCCTTGGGATGGGGAGGGTGCGCGACACGCCCGTGGTGCGCAAGGGCGAGGTAGTCGTACGGCAGATGCTGCCGCTGTCGCTGACCTACGACCACCAAGTGGTCGACGGAGCCGAGGCGACGCGCTTTCTGAACTTGGTGATCAGCTACCTGGAGGATCCCGACCTGCTCCTCCTAGAGGGCGCCTGACCGGGGGATAGAGGCGGATCGTGGACGAGACGATGCCCTGCCGACGGCCGGACGCGCGTGAATTGCACTCTCTGCTCGAGGGTGCAGAACTGGCGGTGATCGGGGCTACCCTGGCTGAGATAGCGCCTCTGGTCGACCGACTGACGGGTTGCGAGCGTCTGGCGGTCGTGGGCAAACAGTGGTGGGTGGGAGATCTGCACTCCTCAGCGCGGACGATCCGGACCGTGGTGCTCGTGTCTGGCTACGACAAGGTCAACGCGGCTCACTCGCTTTCGTGCCTTCTGGAAGCCGCCTGCCCGAAGTTGGTCGTTCAGACGGGGGTGGCGGGAGCCTTCCTCTCCTCGGGACTCGAGGTGGGGGATCTGGCCGTGGCGTCGTCAGAGATCTATGCCGATCTGGGGATCTTGGCGCCCGAGGGCTGGCTGTCGGCCGATGCCTTGGCGGAACCGTTGGCGGTGGTCGACGGTATCGCACTGTGCAACACCTTCCCGCTCGACCCGGGTCTGGTCGAGGCGTCGGCCCGCATCTTCAGAGCAGGCCACTGGGCCGGACGCGCGCCCAAAGTGGCGATCGGACCCTTCCTGACCACGTCGCAGGTGACGGGTACGAGCGCGCAGGCCGACCTGCTCCAGAAGCGCTGGGGTGGGATCGCGGAATCCATGGAGGGTGCGGCCGCCGCGCATGTCTGCGCCCTCTACGGCGCACCGTTCCTTCAGGTGCGCGGCATCAGCAACCTTGTAGTCGATCGGGACCGTGGCTCGTGGAAGGTGGAAGAAGCGGCCCGACTCGCGGCTCAGGCCACACTCATGGTCTGTGACCGCCTCGACGAAGTGTTGGTCGCATACCGAGCGGCCGGAGACGACGAGGGCGCGAACGACGGTGACCTCGATGGCGGCGGCCCGTGGACGCCCTGACCCTAGCCTACTCACCGTGTCCCAACGA
>DASRMJ010000366.1:0-4918 GCA_035647995.1 Thermoleophilia bacterium
GACTGATGCGGAGTGGATATCCAGTCTGCGGCACCGCCTCACGGTGGGCATGGTGGGCCCCGGCTGCGGCGGCCCGGAAGGCGGCGGTGTGGTAATGTACAGGATTCGATCGCTCCCCGTGGGGGGCGGTGTCGGGTCAAACCGTGGGTAGGCTAAGGAGTAGGACAGCGTGAACCTTACGGTCAAAGGACGCAATATTGCTGTTACTGACGCTCTCAACGCATATGCCGGTGAGAAGATAGGGCGATTGCGGAAGTACCTCGCGGACGACGCTCGTTGCGAGGTGGAACTCTCCGCAGAGAAGAACCCGAGCATATCCGACAACCAGGTGGCCGAGGCCACGATCCGCACCAAGGGGCCCATCATCCGCGGCCGGGAGGCTTCGAGCGACATGTACGCCTCCATCGATTTGGTGGCGGACAAGCTCGAGCGCCAAGTGAAGAAGTACCGGGGAAAGGTTATCGCCCGCTCCCAAGGCGCCGGAATCGAAGCGTTCCTGGGTGAAGGGCTCTCCTTCGGCGAAGACATTGAAGCCGAGGACGATCACGGTCCCTTGCCGACGATCGTCAAGACCAAGCAGTTCATGGTGAAGCCCATGACCCCCGAGGAGGCGGCTCTCCAGATGGATCTGGTGGGGCACGACTTCTTCGTGTTCATGAGCAGCGAAACGCAAGAGACGGCTGTGGTCTACCGGCGCCGCGACGGCGACTACGGACTGATCGAGCCGCAACGGTAGTCTCGTTCTGGGGCACCGGGTCAGGCTGAAATATGGGGTTCTTTGACAAGGTCCTTCGCTTTGGCGAGGGCAAGAAGATGAAGTCGTTCCAGGCGGGCGTCGCCCAGGTGTCTGCGCTGGAAGACTCTGTGCGCCCGCTCGACGATGCCGCGCTGCGGGCCAAGACCGTCGAGTTCAGGGCGCGCATCGCCCAGGGCACATCCATCGAGGAGCTGGTTCCGGAAGCGTTCGCCGTTGCCCGCGAGATGGCTTGGCGCACAGTGGCCATGCGCCCGTTCGACGTGCAGGTTCTGGGCGGGCTCGTGCTTCACAGCGGCGCCATCTCCGAGATGAAGACCGGCGAGGGCAAGACCCTCGTGGCCACCATGCCTGTTTACCTCAACGCCTTGGGTGGTCAACCGGTGCACGTGGTCACGGTCAACGACTACTTGGCAAGCCGCGACGCCGCCTGGATGGGTCCCGTGTACGAGGCGCTGGGTCTGACGGTGGGCGTGCTGCAGAACAACATGTCTCCCGCGGACCGCAAGGCGGCGTACCAGTGCGACGTGGTCTACGGCACCAACACCGAGTTCGGGTTCGACTACCTGCGCGACAACATGGCGCTGTCGCTCGAGCAGCGCGTACAACGCGGTCACGCCTACTGCATCATCGACGAGGTGGACTCCATCTTGGTCGATGAAGCGCGCACCCCGCTTATCATCTCGGGCCCGGGGGAGCACGCGGCCAAGACGTACTACGACTTCGCGCGCATCGCGAGTCAGCTGAGGGAGGGCGAAGGCCACGACTACGAGGTCGACGAGAAGAAGCGCACGGTGGCCCCCACCGAAGAGGGCGTGGCCCGCGTCGAGAAGATGGCAGGCGTGGACAACCTCTACGAGGACCTTTCCGGCCAGCTGGTGAACCACCTGATGCAGTCGCTTCGGGCGCAGGCCCTCTTCAAGCGTGACGTCGACTACCTCGTGCAAGACGGCGAAGTCAAGATCATCGACGAGTTCACCGGTCGCATCCTGGAGGGGCGCCGTTACTCCGAAGGCCTCCACCAGGCCATCGAAGCCAAAGAGGGCGTCAAGATCAAGGAAGAGAACCAGACGCTCGCCACCATCACGCTGCAGAACTACTTCCGCATGTACGAGAAGATCTCGGGTATGACCGGGACGGCCGTCACCGAGGCCGACGAGTTCCGCGAGATCTACGGCCTCGAAGTGCTCGAGATCCCCACCAACCAGCCCATGGTGCGCGAGGACCGCAACGACCTCATCTACAAGACCCGCACGGCCAAGGTGAAGGCCGTCGCTGAGGACGTGCTGGAATGCTACGAGCAGGGCCAGCCCGTGCTCGTGGGCACCATCTCCGTCGAGGCTTCGGAGGCCCTCTCGGCGATGCTCACACGGAAGGGTGTCCCGCACGAGGTGTTGAACGCCAAGCATCACGCCCGGGAAGCGACGATAGTCGAGCGGGCCGGCCAAGCCGGCAGCGTCACCATCGCCACCAACATGGCGGGGCGCGGCACCGACATCAAGCTGGGTGAGGGTGTCGTGGAACTCGGGGGGCTCTACATCCTGGGCACCGAACGGCACGACTCCCGACGCATCGACAACCAGCTGCGCGGCCGCTCGGGGCGGCAGGGCGACCCCGGGGCCAGCCGTTTCTACATCTCCCTACAGGACGATCTCATGCGTCTCTTCGCGGGCGATCGCGTCCACAGCCTCATGGACCGGCTCGGACTCGACGACGACACTCCCATCGAGGCGGGGATGATCAGCCGGTCAGTGGAGAGCGCGCAGAAGCGGGTGGAGGAGCAGAACTTCCAGATCAGGAAGCGGGTGCTCGAGTACGACGACGTGATGAACCGGCAACGTGAGGTCATCTACGCCCAGCGCAAGCGCATCTTGGAGGGCGAGGATCTCCAGGACGACGTCCAGCAGATCATCGAGCGCGTCGTGCGCGCACAGGTGGATCTCTTCACCTCCGGGAGCAAGTACCCCGAGGAGTGGGACCTGCCGGAGCTGTTCGCCGTGCTCCGTTCGATGTTCCCCATCACCTTCGACGTCGCCGACCTCGGAGACATCGAGGAACTCGATGCGGAGGAACTCGCCGACCGGGTGCTCGAAGACGCTCTCGAGACCTACCAGGCCAAGGAAGTCGAGGTGGGCGAGGAGAACATGCGGGAGCTTGAGCGCTGGGTGCTGCTCCGCACGCTCGACTCGCGCTGGCGCGATCATCTCTACGAGATGGACTACTTGCGGGAGGGCATCGGGCTGCGTGCTCTGGCTCAGAAGGACCCCCTGGTCGAGTACAAGTCCGAGGGATTCACCATGTTCCAGTCGATGATGGACGCCATCCAGGAGGATTTCGTCCGTCTCGCCTTCCGCGTGGAGGTGAGGCGCGAAGAGGCGCCCGACACATCGCGGCACGTGGAGCTCTCCTACAGTGCTCCCGACCCTTCGGCGGCCGGCGGGAGTTTCGTCGGCCTGACGGCTCCAGGCGGCGCGGCTGCGGCCGATGGCTCCGCCGGCGCCTTCCGGCAGGCTCAGCGGGCCGGGCAGACGGTGACGGCTCCCCGGCACGTGGAGAAGGTGGGACGCAACGACCCCTGCCCCTGCGGCAGCGGGAAGAAGTACAAGAAATGTCACGGGGCGGAGTGAGAGTGTCCCACGAGGCCGACCCCCTCGTCGGCGCTGGGCTATACTTCCACACGTATGTCTGAGAAGACACAGATCCAGGCGGCGGCCGCCGCCGACTACCAGGAACGGCTTCCGTCTTTCCGCGAGAAGCTCGCGTGGGTAAGGGATTACCTTTGACCCCGCTGGACTCGAGGAGCGCGTAGCCTCCCTCGAAGGGGAGATGCACGCGCCGGGGTTCTGGGACGACCAAGCGGCGGCCCAGAAGCTCTCCACCCAATACAGCAGAGTGAAGAGCCGTCTGGAGCAGTATTCCGGCCTCGCGGAGTTGATCGACGATCTTGAGATGCTCGCCGAGCTGGCTGTGGAAGAGGACGGCGAAGGCCCTCTCTCCCCCGGCAACGAGGCGGAACTCGAGCGTCTCTCGAGCCAGATCGAGCGTCTGTTGGACGCATTCGAGGAGGCTCGGCTCTTCAACGGTGAGTTCGACGCGGGTGACGCCATCATGAGCATCCATCCCGGCGCCGGCGGCACCGAGAGCCAGGATTGGGCGGAGATGCTCCTGCGCATGTATCTGCGCTGGGCCCAGGGCCGTTCCTTCGAGGTGGAGATGAACGAAGTCACCGAGGGAGACGAAGCAGGCATCAAGAGCGCCACGGTCACCGTGCACGGCGAGAACGCCTACGGCCTTCTCGCCGCGGAACGCGGAGTGCACCGCCTCGTGCGGATGTCCCCGTTCGACGCCGCCAACCGGCGCCACACCTCGTTCGCCTCGCTCGACGTGACCCCCGTCGTGGACGAGGCGGTGGCCGTGGACATCGACGAGAAGGACCTTCGGGTGGAGACGTACCGCGCATCGGGTGCCGGCGGCCAGCACGTGAACAAGACCGATTCGGCCGTCCGCATCACGCACGTCCCCAGCAAGACCGTGGTGCAGTGCCAGAACGAGCGCTCGCAGATCCAGAACCGCGAGACCGCGATGCGCATGCTGCGTGGCAAGCTGCTTCTGCTCCAGGCGGAGAAACGCGAGCAGGATCTGGCCAGGGAGAAGGGTGTGCAGAAGGAGATCGGCTGGGGCAGCCAGATCCGGTCATACGTCATGGCCCCCTACACGCTGGTCAAGGACCATCGTACGGGGCTTGAGAAGGGCAACGTGGATGGTGTCCTGAACGGCTCCATCGACGAGTTCATCCACGAATACCTGATGCGTCGAGCCACCGGCGGCATCAGCGAAGACGATGAACGATAGTGCCGGCGGGCGCGGAGCGCACGTCGGCCGGGGCGTGGCGTCGGCGCCCTCAGGGTCGCGACGTCGGCGGCCCGCCAAGGATAATGGCAGCGCAGTCGAGAACTGTATCCGGTGCGGCTTCGGGTCACGGGTCCGATGACGACCCACCGCGAAGTGCACGTCAGGAGGTAGGCAGGAGAACGTGATACGTCTAGAGGAAGTCACAAAGATCTATCCGCCCGACACGATCGGGTTGGATTCGGTGAGTCTCCACATCGAGAAGGGGGAGTTCGTCTTCTTGGTGGGTGCTTCCGGTTCCGGTAAGTCCACCTT
>DASRMJ010000367.1:0-3274 GCA_035647995.1 Thermoleophilia bacterium
CGCAGGTCGTCGTCGGGGACGTCCGTGCGGTAGAGCTGATTGCCCAGTTCCCCGATGACCGCCCCGTGGATGCGGGTCTTGAGCTCCTCTTGGCGGCCGTAGGCCGCGTTCGAGCGGGCCCTCGCCTCGGAATCGGCTGCCGCCTGAGCCTCCGGTGCGCGCTCCGCTTGGTCCGCAGGGCGACTACCTATGCGGTCGCTCAGGCCCATCTCCGACCTCCGCTATCTCCGTTGTGTTCGCTCATCAGCTCGTACGCTCCGGTTTGCGGCGAAAGCCGAATCTACGCGGAGCGGCTCCGTTGACGCTGCCCGCGTAGTCGTCTATCACGGCCTTCAACTCCTGCGACACTCGGAGGTTCGGCCTCTGCACCGCGAGCACCTCGCCGGTGTTCAGGGCTCTCGGGACCTCGATCGAACTCGAGATCGAGTATCTGACCGCGCGCCCCAAGTGACGCTCGACGTCGGCCAACTCGAGGCCCACCTTGGAGTCGGCCCGGTTCATGACGATGCGGATCTTCTCCACCGGATACGACATCAGCTCCATGCTGGCCAAGCTGAGCTTCAGGTTCTTGAGAGTGGCCAGGTCGAGGCTGCCTACCAGCAGGATGTCGTCGGCCCAGTCGAGGGCGGCCAGCACCCGCTCTTCGAAGAAGGGCGGCGTGTCGACTATGACGAAGTCGTAGTCCTCCTGGATCGCCTCCAACAGCCGGGTGACGTCGCTGTCGGTGATCTCGTCACCCTGCTCGGGGTAGAGAGGCGCCGGCAGCACGAACATGCCCGAAGCCGGGTGGGGGAGCATGAAGTCCCTCAGCAGGGCCAAATCGAAGTCGGTGTAGCCCTGCACCAGGTCGTAGATGGTGCGCTGCGGGACTATCCCCAGGGCGATGGACACGTCGCCGAACTGCAGGTCGAGGTCCACCAGCGCCACCCGTTTGCCCGTTGCGGCCAGACCCGCCGCCAGGTTCGTGGAGAGGAAGGTCTTGCCGGTGCCGCCCTTGGTGCTGAACACCACCACCCGCCGCGCGATCGGCTTCTCCTTGATGGCCGTCGCTTTGGCGGTGATGCCCTCGAGCGCGCTCCGCTTCGCCCCCGACACCTGCACGGCCGCTCCCAGCGCGGCGAACAGGTCCTTCTTCTCCACCGGCAGCTGCAGCATGTCGCGGGCCCCGGCCTGCAACGCCCGCCTAAAGTCGTTGGGAGAGGGGTTGGCGGCCACGATCAGCGTGCTCACGCCCGGGACGCGGGCGTTGATCTCCTGCACGGTGGCGTAGCCGTCGAGCGGTTCCAGGTCGGCGCTGACGATCACCAACTGGGGACGTTCCCTCTCCGCGTGCTCGAGCGCGGCGTCCGAGTCGGCGCAGGCGAACGTCACCGCCCCCCCGGGGTAGGTGTCGAGCGCCCGCGAGAAGCTGTCTCTCACGTAGTCTTGGGCCAGGGCGAGGATAGAGATGGCCTCGCTGCCCGTGGCGGCCTCGGCCGAGACGCGCATGGTGCCCGTGCGCTCCAGAGCGTGGCGGATGCCCGAACGGACCAGCTCGTGGTCGTCGGCGATCAGGACCTCGATGATCCGTTTGGGTGCGGCCTCGTTCACGGAGGGTGCCGGCGGCGTGGCGGTGCCGTCGGGCATCACAGCGCCGGGATCCGTGCCCGGACGCCGGTGCCGGTGCGGGGGGCCGTCTCGATCTCGAGTTCCCCTCCCAGAAGGGCGACCCGCTCCTGCATGCCCTTCAATCCGAAGTGCCCATTGGATTCGTCACCGTCGTACGGTTGGGGATCGAAGCCGACGCCGTCGTCGGCCACCAGCAGGTAGACCGTCCTCCTGCTCGCTCTGACGCTCACGTACACGCGCGAGGCCTGCGCGTGGTGTTCGATGTTGCCCAACGCCTCCTGGATGACCCGGTAGACGCAGATGCGCACGGAGTCCGAGTGCCTCTCGGGGTGTCCTTCCACCGAGAACTCCACCTTCTTGCCGGTGCGCGTGGTGAAGGCCTCCACGAGCCTGCGGAGCGAATCGAGGAACTCGGGCTGGGCGAGGGCGGGAGGCCGCAGGTTGGTTATCGCTCCACGGAGCTCGTCGATGCAGGCGTTCAGCGAGTTCGTCACACGCTGGGCCTGGCCGCGCACGTCGGGGCTCGCCTCGTCGAGCATGGAGGAGAGGATCTCCGCCTCCATGAGGGAGCCCGCCGCGTTCTGCGCGACGGTGTCGTGGAGGTCGTGACCGATGCGCATGTGCTCGCGCTCCACGGCCCGCATGATCTCCGTGCCGAGGTCTATCCCCACACCCCGGCTTCCCCCGCGTTGGGAGATCAATCCGACGATGTATCCGGTGACGACGAGGAACGTGGCCCAGAGGATGTACGGACTCATGTCGATGGTGGCCACGTCCAACTCGCCGGTGAGATAAGCTCGTTCGACCAGCAACGAACGGACTATGACGACCGCTATCGCGGCTACCGCGGCCAGAACGCCCGCCCGGGCGCCGAGCCCGACCCCCGCGAAGGCCACGGGCAGGAAGAAGAGGAAGTAGGCAGGTTCAGTGTCCGCAAGAAGCAAGTAGAGCAGGGCGGTGCCGAGAAGCATAAGAGCGGGTATGGGCGCACGGACAAGACCTCTCTTGACCCTGCTCGCGGCGAAGAGGTTCGGCGCGCCGTCTTGTGCGGGGTTCTTGGCTGCCAACCCGTATCCCTTTCGAGCGGCGGTGTCCCGTTCCGAAAGATGCCCGGCTGCCACGGACCCGATCCGCTGCTCCCGCGGTTCTGCCCCAGCGGAGTCTACATCCGGAAGGGCGTCGATGATAGTACATACAGTACAAGAACGGCTAGTTCTCCAAGATGAATGACGCGCTCGGCCTGCGTGACGGCGCCCGCGAGGCGCTGCCCATCGTGCTTGGCTACGTGCCCATAGGGTTCGCCTACGGGGTGCTGGGCATCACCGCCGGCCTTCCGATATGGGCGATCGTGGCCATGTCGGTGGTCGTGTATGCGGGCTCGGCGCAGTTCATGGCGGTGTCGCTGCTCTCGCAGGGCGCCTCGGCGGCCACGTTGGTGGTCACCACCTTCTTGGTCAACCTTCGGCACCTGCTCTACTCGTCGGCGCTGTCGCCGCGTCTGGAGCGGATGAGCCGGGGTCGGTTGGCCTGGTTGGCGGCCGAACTCACCGATGAGAGCTTCGTGATCGCCGCCCGGGCCGCCAACGCCCGTGGAGGGCGGCTGTCGTTCGGCTTCGTGGCCGGTCTCAACGGGACGGCCCAGTTGTCGTGGGTGGCGGGATCGACG